>CALDSY010000166.1 GCA_937924355.1 uncultured Caulobacterales bacterium | reverse complement strand
CCGGGGGCCATCCAGAGCAGGCGGGCCACCGCTTTACCGTCGACATTGATGACATGCTGCTTCAAGCTTGGTGATAGAAATTGCCACTTTAAAGAGTCTAGGGCCTTGCCAAGATAAGTGGCCAAAATGCCCGGCGTTTCGATGCCGAATGTCTTGCTGTAATCCGCTTGGGCAACCGGCTCCAATTCTTCAGCCTCCGGCGCTTGCTCCAGAAGATCCAAAGCCGAAATTTTCATCTCCACAGGCTTTTGCTCGACCAGAGCTTGCCCGCCAATCTCTTGGTGCAAGGCGACAGAATTTTGGCATTGAACACACTGGCTCACATGGGCTGCAAGGACGAGGCTGTAAGCGGTGTCGTAGCTTCCGGTCACATATTTGAGCAGCACATCGTCTGCAGGATGATAAATTGCGTTTGTCATGAAAAATCTCCGCGCTGTTCTGCGAGCAGCGTTCTTAGTTTCTCCAGTCCTAGTCGAATCCGTGACTTTACCGTACCCAGAGGTATGCCGAGCATTTCAGATACGGCGGCGTGCGGGTTCTCTTCTATAAATGCCAGTTTGAGCACTTTTCGCTGATCCTCTGGTAATTGATCGAGCGCCGCGTGAACTTTAGCCGCATTAATAGAGTGCCAAGCTGTGGTTTCCGGCGTATCAACGCCAGGCCCCGCAAACGTCGGGTCATTAGCATCGGGCAGAGGGCGGGCATCCTTCCGAAGACGGTCGATTTTCTTGTTGCGCGCAATGGTGAAAATCCAAGTGGAGGCTGACGCGAGCGCCGGATTATACTTGTCCGCTTTGCGCCAGACCGTCATCAGCGCCTCTTGCGCGACTTCTTCTGCCGTTATTTCTGATATGCCCGAACGCATGATGAAAGACTTCACCCGCGGGGCGTAATAATCAAAAAGCGTTTTGAAAGCCTCTTTGTCCCGATTTTCTGCGATATCCAGCATGAGCGCGGCCCAATAGCTGGCATCCCGGTCTTGGGGTCTAATATTTGTTGCACGAGCAGCCATAGCACGTCGGACCTTTCCTTGGCGGACGGTGTTTATGGCGACTATATTCGACTGGTTTGCTAAATACATGTTTTTTCTACGTCTCATGTAAAAAAACGGATCAGCTGTGATCTGAAAGATTTTCAGCCGCGTAAACGTCATTACAATTGCATGATCTGATCGACCCTCCCCCTGACATACGACCATAGCATGCAATTATGGCGATCTTGCATCAAACTGAAACCTCGTTTGATGCAGGATCGCTGCAATTAGCTGCTTCAGGTAATTTATTCTTCGGGATTTGCGGTTAAGAAGGCCATCAACAAAAACGAAGGCTAAAAACATTGTCCGGACTCCTTTCCCTAATTGCCGCGTCTTGCCTCAGCGCCCCTATGGGCGACGTGGCGCTCAAGCCACTGGGGGTCGCCACGTATAAAAAGTCTGTCTTCAAGCTTTATGATGCCTCTCTGTGCACATCTGTGGACAAAGATGAGTTTACGATGGACGAACCCTTTGTGCTGGCTTTGGACTACCGCCGCAAATTCTCTACAGAGCAAATCACTAAAGCTGGTATCCATGAAATGGCCCGGTTTGCGCGTAAGGAAAAGGGCGACTTTGAAGACATCAAGCCTATTTTCCTTGAGTGTTTCCCAGACGTGCAAAAGGGAGATACAATTATTGCTGTGTCTGACAGCCCAACGAAGGCGCGTTTCTATTATAATGGCCAGCAATCTTGCGAGGTAGAGTATCCCGAATTTCGCGAACTTTTCTTCGGTATCTGGCTTGGCACGGAAACCCGCGTGCCGAAACAGGCGGCGCGCTTAAAGGGTGAGGTCCCAGCGCCGTAAAGGCATTCTACCGACTGTTTAGTTGAAATTCCAGATTCAATGAATGGAAAAACCCGATTAGGGTGCGGTTTCTAATTTTTATCCCTAAATAGCCAATCAAGGACGCCGATGACGTTATTCGGCGCGAAGATTTAAAGGATAAAACCATGGCTAAAGCTAAAACAACTGCCAAGAAAGCTGTCAAAAAGACGGCTAAAAAAGTCGAAAAGACTGTTGAAACCACTGAAACACGCATCACGCGTGCTCGCACAATCGCTCGTAAAGGCGCTTTGGCCTATGTGGGTATTTACGGCGCTGCTTATGAGCGCGCTCAAATGCGTTTCGGTCAGCTAAAGAACTCAACAGATGGTTTGTTTGACCAATTGGTTGAGCGCGGCGAAGATATCGAAGCCAAAGCGACTCAAACCCTCAAAGGCACACGCACTGTTGTGACTGAGCGTTTCGAAGAAGGCACTGAAAAGGTAAAATCTTACCTGCCGACTTCCGCCAATGATCGCGTTGAAGAGCTGCAGTCTGAAATCGAAGCTCTGAACAAAAAAATCGTTGCTCTGGGCAAGAAAGCCAAGACAAGCGCGAAAGCAAAGCTGAAAACCGAGAAGACTGAAAAAGCCGCATAACACGCCGCTTCTCAGTTGTGAGGATTTCGGGCGTGGGATGTTTCCCGCGCCCTTTTTTACGAGTCAATCGCACTGGTTGACGATTGGGCACCCAAGTTCAAAGACTTGCGCAGGTGTGGTTTTACGGTTTAATGTTCTCGCAAAGAATAAAGGCGAGGGAATGAGTGATGGCAGAATCTCCAGAAAAAATTGGTAAAAAGGCCGCCGAAACCACAACGGCTGTCAATTCACTCGTGGGCGTTCGCCGCAATGATTTTATCAAATCCCTGGGTGTGCTGGTGAAAACCGCCGCCAAGCAGCCCAAACCTTTTGCGAAACATCTGGGGCAGTACGGGAAAGAACTGGTCGAGATCGCCAAAGGCACATCTGAGCTGGAGCCTGATAAGCGCGACCGCCGTTTCAAAGACGAAACCTGGGAAAAGAACCCTCTATATAAGCGCGGCCTGCAGAGCTGGCTGGCCATGCGAAAAGAGCTAAAAGGCTGGATCGAAGACAGCGGCGCCACAGAGCCTGATAAAGTTCGCGCCAATTTCATGCTCGATATCATCATCGACAGTCTTGCCCCCACCAATACGCTGCTGGGCAATCCGGCGGCTATGAAGAAACTCTATGAGACCGGCGGACAATCTGTGCTGCGCGGCCTTAAAAACGCCTATCACGATTTGCGCCATAATGGCGGCATGCCCAGCCAGGTGGACGGCCGTCCGTTTAAAGTCGGCGAGAATTTGGCCACCTCCAAAGGCGCAGTGGTTTATAAAGACGAGATGCTGGAGCTTATTCAGTATCAGCCAACGACTGAGGAGGTTTACAAAATTCCTATGATGATCATCCCGCCGCAGATCAACAAATTCTACGCCAATGATCTGTCGCCCAATAAATCTATTATTCGGTTTTTGACGTCGCGCGGCTATCAGGTTTTTGCTGTGTCCTGGCGCAACCCGACCCGTCAGCACGCCCATTGGGGGCTGGCCAATTATGTTGAGGCGCTGATTGAAGTGACCGGAGTGGTTAAAAAGATCTCCAAATCACCTCGCATTAATGTGTCTGGTGCCTGTTCCGGCGGTATCACAACCGCGCTCTATCTGTCAGAGCTGGCGGCCCGCGGCGATAACAGCGTCAATGCCTATTCTCTTATGGTCTGCGTGCTGGACGGTAAAAAATCCGACAGCGAAGTGGGTCTGTTTGTGACCGACGGCGCCATCGAGGCGGCGCGGAAAATGAGCGCCAAGAAAGGCATTCTCTCCGGGGATGAGCTCGCGCGCTCTTTTGCCTGGATGCGGCCTAATGATTTGATTTGGAACTATGTGGTCAATAACTATCTGCTGGGTGAAGATCCGCCGCCATTTGATGTGCTCTACTGGAATAGTGACACGACCAATCTGCCGGCGCAGCTGCATTCTGATTATCTGGATATTTTCTATGACAAGCGCTTTAAATCCGACAGCACGGCCGAATTTATGGGCCATATTGTCGATTTGAAATCTGTCACACAGGACGGCTTTATGGTCTCTGGCGTGACGGACCATATTACGCCGTGGAAGGCGTGTTATCGTAATGTCCATTTGTTTGGCGGCGAGATTGATTTCGTCCTATCAAATAGCGGACATATTCAGTCCTTGCTCAACCCGCCGGGCAATCCCAAGGCGAAATATTTTTCTAATGAGAAATTTCCAGAAACGCCCGATGAGTGGGTTGCCGGGGCCGAACAGATCGAAGGCTCCTGGTGGCCGCGCTGGGATGCTTTCCTGTCCATCCGTTCGGGGGAAATGAAAAAGTCACCCAAATCTTTAGGGATAAAAGCCTTCCCGCCGCAATCCAAAGCCCCCGGAACCTATGTGTTTACTTAAGTAAATCGTCAGACCGTATGCACGGGAATTACAGTCTTGCATTTGCGTTTCCTTAATGCAGAACACATATAATAATAGCGAACAGTCCAAGGATATTATGACGGATTTCCACCCAAACCTGCCCCGTATTTTCTTTTCGAAAATCGGTAATCAGCAGCTGCGAACGGCTATTTGGGAAGGCACGGACAAAGGCGAAGGCAAGCGCACCCCGCTTTTGTTTTTTAATGGTATCGGGGCTAATCTGGAAATCGCTCAGGCCTTTGCCGACAGTTTCACGGGCCGGGATATCATCACGTTCGACATGCCGGGCGTCGGCGGATCTCCGGATCCGAAATTTCCCTACCGCCCTTGGTGGATTGCCAGCGCGGCGCGCACGATCCTTAAACGAAACGGTTATGACCGCGTCGATGTTATGGGCGTGTCCTGGGGCGGCGGCCCGGCTCAGCAATTTGCTTGGCAATATCAGGACATGGTCCGTCATCTTGTGCTGTGCTGTACCACAACCGGTGTGACTATGGTGCCGGGCAAGGCGGGCGCGCTTCTCAAAATGATGTCGCCTAAGCGCTATATGGACAAGGACTTCCTGACCAAAAATTTCGAGACTCTATACGGCGATCTGACATCGGCTGTAGATGATTTCGCCGTCAATGTGGTGCCGCCATCCATGAAGGGATATCTCTATCAACTGGGCGCTATGGCCGGGTGGTCAAGCCTGCCTTTTATTCGGCGCATAAAAGTGCCTGTCCTTATCCTTATGGGCGGCAATGATCACATTGTGCGGCCCATAAATGGTAAAATGATGCACGGCCTGTTTAAACATTCAAAATATGTAGAATTTGACGGGGCCGGACATTTGTTTATGTTGACCCGGCGCGATGAATTTATTCATGAGCTGCGAGTGTTCTTTAAGGAACCTGAAGTGCCTCTGCCGCCCATGGAGCCCGTGCAGCTGCCTTCTGTTAAGGCCAGTTACGCTCACTTTTAGGAGGCCATAATGGCGAAGAAAAAGTCTGACGAGCCTGAGATTGAAATGCCCGATGGCGATGACAAGCGCGGAACCGGCGAAACGGCCCGGCGTATTTGGCTGGCCGGCGTTGGCGCTTATGGCCGCGCCTTTACCGAAGCCCAAGAGGCCCTGAAAGATGTCACGGGAAAAACCAGCGATGTCTTTGATGAACTGGTCCAAAAAGGCGAAATGATTGAAACGGCTGTGTCCTCCAAACGCAAGGACCTTATGAAAAAGGCCGGCGTTCCCAGTTTTGATATGGAAGACCGGATTGCCAAAATGCGTTCGCGTTTGTCGCGGGGTGAAGATGTGGCCCATGACATCCCTGATCTTGAAGCCCGCCTTGATGCCATGGATGCCAAGCTCGATAAAATCCTCAAGCTCTTATCGAAACCGGCCAAAACGACCACGACCAAACGGACCACGAAAAAGTAGACGAACGTGCCGGAACGCTCCAAAACCAAAACGCGGATTTTGAAAACGGCGCTGGAGCTTTTTAATAATGAAGGCGAAGCCCAGGTCAGCGCTGTGGACGTGGCCTCGGTTATGGGGATCAGCCCCGGCAATCTCTATTATCACTACAAAGGCAAACCGGAAATTATCGAGGCTTTGTTCTCTGATTTCGAAGAAGAGATCCGGATCATCCTGACCGGCCCAATTGAAAAGCCGTTGAGCCTCCCAGATAACTGGGTTTATCTCTATATCATCTTTGAAGAAATTTTTGATTTTCGGTTTTTCTATCGGAATATGTCAGAGATACTTAAACGCGTCCCAGACCTCAAAGCGCCGTTTTCCCGTATTCTGGCGCTCAAAGAGCAAACGGCTTTTTCCATGATTTCAACTCTAGAAGAGAGCGGGTTTCTAACCTTTCAAGAAGGGGAAAAAGGTGCGCTCTCCGGACGCCTTGCGCAGCATTTTATCTTTTGGCTGCAATATCATGATTTGCGCCACGGGACGACGCCGCCAAAAATCCTCATTGATCAGGGCGTGTTTACGACCCTTATTCAAATCACGCCTTATTGGACCAAGGGCGATGGTTACGCAGAATTGTTGACAGAGTTCCTGGAAGGGCAATCCTAAACAGTCATTGCAATTCCTGACCGGCCTCCCTAAATGAGCCGCCTGATGAGGAGATTCAAATGGCCAGGCAAAGACCGCCATCTCAAAGACAGCTGAAAGCCGGAGAACTGATCCGCCGGGCTTTAGCCGAGATCATTTCCCGGGAGCACTTGCGTGACCCCGACCTAGAAGGTGTGTCGGTCACGATTTCAGAGGTCAGAGCCTCCCCCGATCTGAAACATGCCATTGTCTATGCGGCCCCACTAGGCGGGGGCGACAACGAAAAGATGATTGCCGGGCTTAATCGCTGCGCGCGCTTTTTGCGCGGACGTCTGGGGCATTATATGGAAATGAAATCGACACC
>CALDSY010000165.1 GCA_937924355.1 uncultured Caulobacterales bacterium | reverse complement strand
TTCTTTTCGGGGCGGCAGGTCGCCGCCCTTGGCATCTAGCCCCGGAAAGCAAAATCCCATAGGCGTGATGGACAGAAAGCTCTCATCGTAAAACACATCCTTGTCGATCCCCAGCCAGTCGCGCAGCCGGTCCCCGGACGGATCATCAAAGGGAATACCACTGGCATGGACCCGGGTACCCGGCGCTTGGCCAATGAGGCGAATGCGGGCCTGTTCATTGCCAACCACGACCGGTCGGGCTTTGTGAGGCAAAGGTTTTTCTGCGGTTTCGCAGACACGGCATTTGCGAATTTCTGCCAATAGGGAAGCCAACTCAGTCATGATGAAAGCTTTATTGCGCATAACACGCAATTTTGAAATGTTAATTCCATGCTTTTGGGACTATAGGGATAAAAAACAGGATGATCTGCGATGACTGACACGTTTTATGCCCAATTGGATGATACGCTCAAGGATATTGAGGCGCAGGGCCTGTATAAACGCGAGCGTCTGATTACGTCCAAACAGGCGTCGGCCATTCACGTCACCGAAGATGGCCGCGAGATCGAGGTTTTGAATTTCTGTGCCAATAACTATCTGGGTCTGTCCGATAATCCCGAACTGATGATGGCAAGTGTCGATGCACTCGACCAATATGGATTTGGTCTGTCATCCGTGCGTTTTATTTGCGGCACGCAGGACCAACATAGAGAGCTGGAGCAGGCGATAGCGAACTGGCTGGGGTTTGATGACAGTATTCTCTATGCGGCCTGTTTTGACGCTAATGGCGGCGTGTTTGAGCCGCTCCTGTCCAAAGAAGACGCGATTATTTCTGACAGTCTTAATCACGCCTCTATCATTGACGGGATACGACTCTGCAAAGCGGCGCGCTATCGCTTCGCCAATTCCGATATGGCCGATCTGGAGGCCAAACTAAAAGAGGCGCGCGAAAACGGCGCCCGGCATATCATGATCGCCACAGACGGGGTGTTCTCTATGGACGGATATATCGCCAAGCTCGACGAGATTTGCGATCTGGCTGACAAATACGACGCGCTTGTCATGGTCGATGATTGCCACGCCACTGGTTTTCTGGGTGAGGGCGGCCGCGGCTCCGCAGCTTACCGGGGCGTAGAAGGCCGGATTGATATACTGACAGGTACGCTGGGTAAGGCGCTCGGCGGAGCCATGGGCGGCTATATCTGCGCCAGACAAAACGTGGTGGATCTGCTCCGCCAGAGATCTCGGCCTTATCTGTTTTCCAATTCACTGGCGCCGTCTCTGGTCGGGGCAAGCCTCAAAGCTATCGAGCTCGTCAAGAACGGCGACGGACTACGACGGCAACTCAAAGACAATGCTATTCGATTCCGGGCCGGTATGGAAAAGGCGGGCTTTGACCTCTTGCCCGGTAAACACCCTATCATTCCTGTCATGCTGGGTGATGCGCAGCTGGCGCAGGATATGGCGGACAAGCTCCTCGATGAAGGCGTTTACGTTATCGGATTTTTCTTTCCAGTCGTGCCCAAAGGGCAGGCCCGTATCCGCACACAAATGAGCGCCGGTCATACGCCAAAGCAAATCGACCGCGCCGTCGCGGCCTTTACAAAAGTCGGCAAAGAGCTGGGAGTAATCTCATGAGCGCCTTACCTAAAACTATGAAATGCCTGACGAAGGCCAAGCCTAAAAAGGGCGCTTGGCTGGAAGAACGCCCTCTGCCGGATATTGAACCTGATGAGGTGCTGATTAAGATTGAACGCACGGCCATTTGCGGCACCGATATGCATATTTATAAATGGGATGACTGGGCGGCCCAAAATGTACCGGAAGGCCTGATCTTTGGACACGAATATAGCGGACGCGTCGCAGCCATCGGCTCCACAGTCCGCCGGGTGAAGGTCGGCGACAAGGTGACTGGCGAAGGCCATGTGGTTGGCAACCGCTCCCGCAATGCACGAGCCGGTCGGTTTCATCTCGACCCGGATACCAAAGGCATTGGTGTGAACCTCCCCGGAGCCTTCGCCCAGTATATGGCGCTGCCGGAGTTTAACGTCATCCCGCTCAAGGAAGACTTCCCAGTGGAAATCGGGGCTATTCTCGATCCGCTCGGTAATGCTGTGCATACGGCGCTGTCATTTGATCTGGTGGGCGAGGACGTTTTGATCACAGGCGCTGGTCCTATCGGTATTATGGCGGCCGCCGTGGCCGAAGAGGCGGGCGCGCGCCGGGTTGTGCTGACTGATATCAATGACTGGCGGCTGGAGTTTGCGGCCAAAGTCGCGCCTAAGACCCGCATGGTCAATGTGAGCAAGGAAAAGCTCTGGGATGTCATGTCTGAAATCGGCATGAATGAAGGCTTTGATGTGGGGCTGGAGATGAGCGGGGCTGAGCCGGCCTTCAATCAGATGATCGAGCACATGCTCATGGGCGGTAATATCGCTATGCTGGGAATTCCCGCCAAGCCTTACCCCGTGGATTGGGGCAAAATCGTCGGTAAGGCCCTGACGGTGCGCGGCATTTATGGCCGCCAAATGTATGAGACCTGGTATAA
>CALDSY010000164.1 GCA_937924355.1 uncultured Caulobacterales bacterium | reverse complement strand
GATTTCCTGCTGACCGGCGCTGTGACCAATGCGCTGAACACACCGTCAATATCTGCCGAGGAAGCGCCGAGGCTCAAACCTTGGGTCGCCCTAGCGGACAAGATCGGAACTATGGTTGGACAGTTGGTGGACGAACCCATCAAATCTGTGGAGATCACCTATAAAGGTCAGATCACAGAGCTCAATACCAACCCCATGTCCGCGGCTGCGTTGGCAGGACTTTTGAAAAAGGCCATGCCCGAAGTGAATATGGTCAATGCCCCTGTCTTTGCACATGAGCGAGGAATCGAATTCAAAGACAGTTACGTGGAACGGGCCGAGCGCGCCGAAAGCCTGATCCGGATATCGGTCGAAACTAAGGCGCGTAAGTTTGCGACGGTGGGCACGATTTATCGGGGTGAGCCAAGGTTGGTGCGTATATTTGGCGTGCCTATGGACGCAGGGTTTTCCGAGAACATGCTCTATATCCGAAATCAGGATAAGCCGGGCTTTATCGGAGAGCTGGGCCGCATTCTCGGTGAAAACAAAGTCAACATCGCGACCATGTCACTAGGCCGCATGGATGATGGTACCCCCGAAGCCGTTTGTCTCGTTTCCGTTGATACACGGGTCGATGATGAAGTGGCCGCGCAGCTCCGAAACGTGGATCAGGTCAAGCGGGTTAACGTAATCGCCATTTAGCTTCCCCTAAATGAACAAAAGGAGGCCGCCTTGATTGAGGCGGCCTTTTTTCTGATTAACTAATCGGAGGGACGCAGCTTGGGGTTTGCTTGGCGTCATAACCGACTGAATTCCAGTTTTCTAAATCCTTGAAATCTTTGGCCCGCGGCGCGCTGTAATGATAGTAGCAATTTCCGCTCTTGAGGACGAGAAAGCAGTTCTCGGCATTCATGCGGGAGTCTCTGTAGTAATAGCAGATAACGTCTTTTTTTATGATCCAGACGCCCTTGATCGTAAAGTCTTCCTTGCCGAATTCGTTATAGGTCGTGATCGCATTGTCAAAATGGGTTTCTGAAAAACTCACCGGTGCGTTATTTTTCATCCAGCTATACATGCCGGTTTGCGTCGAGTCCGTATATTCGTCGATGATCTCTTTTCCAGACAGCCATTTTCCCTCGGTCGGGGCTTCGGCCATGCGGGTCGCCTGTGCGTGGGCTGGGGTGCAGAGCGCAGCGCCGATCAGGATCCCAAAGACACACTTGCCGATTACGAAATACTGGGAAGGCATGTACCGGCATCCTCTTTTGAATAAGCCATGGATGACCAGTCCTCAAATTCTTCTTCAGTTTTGGGAAGCGACTCTGCAAGCGGAGCATTAGTAGGCGCGAAAAAATGAAAATAGCAACTATCATTGATAAAGACAAAGAAACAATATTTCCCGCTCACTTGGGGATTATTGTAATAATAGCAGATCGTATCTTTCTGCACGGTGTAAATGCCTTTGACCGTGTATTCTTGTTCGGGTGCCCGGTGATTATACGTGGTTGTCGCATTGTCATGGTGAGTTTCTGTGAAGGTCGTAGGTGGTCGCCCGGCAGCCACGTCCAAAGCGTATTCTTTATAGACGCCTTCCATGGTTTTGTTTTCATAGGCAGCGATCATATCTTTGCCGAAGACCTGCCGAAAACCTAAAGCTTCACCAACAGATTGCTCAGCGACGCGCTCGTCGGTTTCCGTAGGGGCATCGGTAGATTGCGCAAGTGCCGAAACCGGCAATAGAACGACAGATAGACAGGTAAGGGCGAATTTCCAGGACATATTTTCTCTAGGTAAACGTCGGATCACAATTAGGGGCTTCACCGCTTACGGTGGAGCGGGCCGTCCAATAATTCTCGCCGATCTCATGTGGGCGCTCTCGCAAGCGTTGGTCGTAAAAGTAAAAACAATTCCCGACTTTGTAGACCCGGAAACAACCGCCGGTCATGCTGGTCGATTTATAACGGTAGCACAGGGCGTCTTTCATGATCGTCCAGACCCCTTGGGTCGTGACGTCCGATTCCGTATAGGCGGCCCGGCTGTCTTCGTGGTGTTTCTCGGTGAAAAAACGTTGGGGTTCGCCGTCATCTGTAAAATTATAGGCACCGTCAAACGTCTTGCCAATAAAGGCGTCTAAAAGCGCATCGCCTTTCAGACGTTTGGCATCAGGCCGTATATCTGTAGTCTGGCTCTGCGCTATCGCAGAGAGCGGAAGGGCTAACAGCCCCAAGCCAAGAAGTGATTTGATAAAAAGTCGACCGATCATTATGTCTCGTTAACAGCAGAATACTGTGTTGAAAATATGTTCCTGCACAGTCGACGCAGATTTTATCAGCTGTTATGGTTAGGTATGAGTGAAGATCAATTACCAGAAAATCCAGAAAAAGAAGATTACACCCAGCGACGCTTTCGCCGGTATCACAAGGCGCAAGCCCGTCGCCGAAGGGATGCCGCAGCCGATGCGCGCTTTTCCGGAGCCGTATTCTCCGTGGCCGGCGTCGCGGCTGCCATTGCCATAGCCTTGGGAGTCTTGGGACTTCGCGGAGCCAGTGTTGATCCGGACGCGGCTCAGCGATTAACGGATCCTTGGATTGGTCCGGTTTCGCGCATGGATGCCTATGGTATCGGGCTGATCGCTTTTTTGGGCCTAGTTTATCTCTGGCGTATCCGGCGGCGGTGATATTCGCTATTTAGTGCTCCCTTGGCGCAATCTTCGATAGACAGGCAATTCATTTTCCCTTACACGCCTCTGCTCGTTTACAGACGCAACATTATTTCTCTTTGGAGGTTATTATGGGATTTTCTTTCGCAATCGTCGGCGCGACCGGTAATGTGGGAACAGAAATGCTCACGATTCTGGCCGAGAGCGATTTGGATGTTGGCGAGGTTTATGCCGTGGCGTCTCGCCGCTCCGTGGGCCGAGAAGTCAGTTTTGGTGACAAGACCATCAAATGTCATGATTTAGAGACGTTCGACTTCTCTAAGGTGGATGTTTGCTTAATGAGCGCCGGCGGATCTGTCTCCAAGGAATGGTCGCCTATAATTGCCAAACAAGGCGCAATCGTTATCGATAACTCGTCCGCCTGGCGCATGGATCCGGATGTACCTCTGGTCGTGCCGGAAGTGAATGCCGACGCGGTGGCTGGCTTTACGAAAAAAGGCATTATCGCCAATCCCAATTGTTCGACCATTCAAATGGTCGTCGCGCTCAAGCCATTGCATGACCGGGCCAAGATCAAACG
>CALDSY010000163.1 GCA_937924355.1 uncultured Caulobacterales bacterium | reverse complement strand
GCCTTCGGAAATGGGCGTGTCAAAACAGCGATGCAGACCATGTTTTTCCTGTAATCCGGCCGTGCAGCGAAAGACGCCGCCGAAATACCCCACATCTTCGCCAAACACGAGCACATTGGGGTCTTCGCTCATTTTCACGTCCATGGCCGAGCGGATGGCCTCGATCATATTCATCTGAGCCATTAGCTGTGGTCTCCCCCATTGGACATAGAGTCTTTTTCGGAGTTCTCTTCCATAAACTCAGCGAGCTGGCTCTGTAGATGGCTCGGCATGTCCTCATAAACCTGCTCGAACATAGTCTCAGGCGCGATCCCGGTTTCTGTGGCCAGAGAGCCGAGTTTCTCAGCGGCCTTATAGGAGACGCGGATATATTCAGCGACTTCCTTATTCATAGCTTCATCTTGCTCTTCATCCCAAATACCGATTTTGATCATGTGGGTTTTTAGGCGCTCAATAGGATCGCCAAAGGGCCAAACATCCGGCTCGTCCTTGGGGCGATAGCGAGACGGATCATCGGATGTGGAGTGGCCTTCCATACGATAGGTGAAATGCTCGATGACCGTTGCGCCGCCGCCGCGCCGGGCGCGCTCTGCCGCCCATTGCATCGCCGAATAGACAGCCAGGAAATCATTACCATCAACCCGAAGGGTTGCCAGGCCATAGCCCGTGCCGCGGGCCGCGAACGTCTCGCCTTCGCCGGCGGCAATGCCCTGGAAGCTGGAAATGGCCCACTGGTTATTGACCACATTGATAATGCAGGGCGCTCGATAGGTAGAGGCAAAGTTTAGAGCGTAATGGAAGTCGCCTTCAGCCGTGGCGCCTTCGCCGGTTATGACCGAGGCAATGTCGTCATTGCCCTTATAGGCATTGGCCATGCCCCAGCCTACGCCTTGGATTAATTGTGTCCCCAAATTGCCGGAGACAGAGAAAAATCCATAATCCTTAAACGAAAACAGGATCGGCAATGATTTGCCTTGCAAGGGGTCGCCGCGGTTCGACAAGAGCTGACACATCATGTCATGCATAGGGCAGCCGCGAGCGATAAGAATGCCGATTTGGCGGTAAGTCGGGAAGATCATATCGGCATTACGCAGGGCCATGCCCATGGCGACGGATATGGCCTCCTCGCCTGTACTTTTCATGTAAAAAGACAGCTTGCCCTGGCGCTGCATGTTGAACATGCGCATATCCAGATGACGGTTAATGGTCATGAAGCGGAGCCCCGCTCGCAAGGTTTCGGGCGCTAATTTCGGGTCCCATTCGCCTTCGATTTCACCGTTAAAACGCATCACCCGGATCAAGCGCAGGGCATGACCGGCGGTTTCATGGGCTTCGACCATAGGGTCTGGCCGGTCCGGCGTATGATGGGCCGGCACCTTGATGTGTGAGTAATCCGGTTTATCGCCCGGCCGAAAAGGTGGTTCCGGCACATAAAGCCGTGGCTTGTTGGAGCGCGTCGACATAGCTCAGAAATTCCCGTTTTCTTGAATTTTGGCAGAGATTAGCTGATTTTTCGTAAAAACATACAAGTTTTTTGATTGATAATTGCCTAATATTGGAATAATTTTGCCGAAATGAAAAATTAGGGGGTATTTTTATGCCGGGTCAAATTGACGGAATTGATGCCAAAATTCTACACCTGATTCAAAAGAATGCTGCGCTTTCCGTGGCGGATATTGCTGATCAGGTGGGCTTGTCTTCCTCGCCTTGCTGGCGGCGGATCAAGCGCATGGAAGAAATGGGCATTATCCAGGAACGCGTGACGATCTTAAATCGCAAAGAACTGGGTCTGGATTTTGAGGTTTTTGTTGCGGTGAAACTCGCCCTTCCTAACCGGGATAATATGGAGAAATTTGAGCGCGCGGTCGTGAAAATGCCGGAAGTCGTGCAGTGTGCAACCGTGACCGGCGCTGTGGACTTTATGCTCCGGGTTGTGACCAAAGACATGCACGCTTATGATGATTTCCTGCGCGAGGAACTGCTCGGCATTGATCTGATTTCTGACGTGCAATCGCGGATCGTCCTGCGCCAAAGCAAAGAGTCTTATGCGCTCCCGCTGAACCTGATTTCCAACGCCGTTCCCAGGACTTAATCTAGAGCCTAACGAGATCTGGATCGTTTTGGACATCCGTAAAAACTAACCGCTTGTTTACCATTTCCGTTCAACTCATTTTGCGAGTAACGGGAGAGTGACGTTGAGCGACCTGTTTCGCAAAGAAGTCATCGAAAAGCAGTCGTCCAAACATTTGGGGGATGTGATCGTCGCATCGCCTTTATCCTTTTGGGCGATAACAGTTCTGATTGCCTCCATCATAGCGGGATTGATCGTATTCGCCGTTTTTGGCGAATATGCCCGTAAAGAGCGGGTGCAAGGCGTGCTAACGCCCAGCGCCGGCTTGGTTGATATCGTACCGACCCGGGCCGGAAACTTCGAAGAAATTTATATTGCCATGGGCGATCAGGTCCGAGAAGGGGATGCCCTTTACCGGCTTAGCAATGAGGTCAACCTCTCCGGCGGCGAACAGCTGTCAGAAGCCCTGCTCTCTCAAATGGAAGTAGAGAAATCCAATCTCTTGTCTCAAATGGGGCAAATCCCTGAAGACTTTGCGTTACAGAAACGCCGTTTGCAAAAACAGCATACGGAAAAAACCGCAGAGGCCGCCCGTTATGTCGCGCGTATCGAAACCCAGCGCAGAACCGTAGATCTAGAAGAGAATCTGTTTCGAAAAATGCAGGGTCTGTTGGCTGACGAGGCTGCTTCGGCTTTGGAAGTCGCCGCTGCAGAAAACCGGTTTCTCACTGCAACTCAAAATCTGCAATCTCTCGAAAATGCCCGGGCCAACATTCTCTCGGATATTTCAGATATAAATTCACAAATGGCGCTTCTGCCGACATCACAAAGGCAGGAAGAGCTCGAAATTCAAAACCGTATCAGCGCCATCGAGCAGCGTATGATCACCAATGACGCCGGATCCGAATCCGTCGTCCGGTCGCCGGTTTCCGGAACGGTTGCGGCCCTGTCTGCCCGGCGCGGACAACAGACTTATTCTGATCGAGCGGCGATGACCATTCTCCCACAGGGCGCCACATTGGAGGCCGAGCTCTTTGTTCCGACACGCGCGATTGGCTTTGTTAAACCCGGTCAGCGCGTTCGGCTATTATATGACGCATTCCCCTATCAAAAATTTGGTTTCTATAACGGCGAAATCACGGAAGTCTCCAAAGCGGTCGTGCAGCATCCCCAGGCGGATGAAGCGGTGTTTGTCGTGCGGGTGTCCTTGGAAAATCAGGATATAAAGGCGTCTGGGGAACAAGTGCCGCTGCAAAGCGGAATGACCCTCGCTGCTGATCTGATTCTCGAAGACCGCAAGATTTGGGAATGGATGTTCGATCCATTATTGGGGGCGGTCCGATAATGTTGGAAAGCTTGAATTTCTCCGGCGGTAAACGCCTGCCCATGATCTATCAGACCGAGGCTATGGAGTGTGGACTGGCCAGCATGGCTATGGTCGCCAAATATCATGGACATAATATAGATCTCAATGGATTGCGGCAGCGCTTCCCGGTTTCGCTCAAGGGGGCGACCCTTTCCCAGTTGATGCATATGGCCAATCAACTGGATATGGGACCGCGCGCCCTGCGTCTTGAGCTCGAGGATTTATCCAAACTCCAGCTGCCAGCCATTCTGCACTGGGACCTCAACCATTTTGTTGTCCTCAAAAAAGTTTCGGGCAACAAAGTTCATATCCATGACCCGGCCATTGGTGCCAAGGTCATGACCATGAAAAAACTGTCGGATCATTTCACCGGCGTTGCGCTCGAGCTTACCCCCGTCGCTGGTTTTTCTCAGCAGACCGCCAAAAAGACCATGCGCATGTCAGATCTCTGGCGGCGTTTGGTGGGCATGAAGCGCGGATTGTTGCAGCTTCTAGTTCTATCCATCGTCCTCCAGCTCATCATTCTGGCCTCGCCGTTTTACCTGCAGCTCGTCATCGATGAGGCTGTAGTCAAATTTGATTTGAAGTTCCTGTTTATTCTAGCGCTAGCCTTTGGCGGCTTGGCCATAATCCGGGTTGTCACGCAGATGATGCGCGAATGGACCATTCTCTATTTCGGCTATCAGATGTCCTTTCAAATGGTGGCCAATTTGTTCCGTCACCTGATACATCTCCCAACCGAGTTTTTCGAGAAACGTCATATCGGCGATGTGTTGTCGCGCATGCGCTCCACTTCACCCATACAAGAGGCGCTAACTCAGTCAGTCGTGGCTGCTATCATCGACGGGATTATGGCCGTGATTACAGGGATTGTGATATTCCTCTATAGCCCGCTCTTGGGGACGATTGTGCTGGTATCCGTTGCGCTTCTCGTCCTCGTGACCTTCGCTTTTTATCCGGTCTTGCGACGCACGCAGGAAGAGATGATCGTCAAAGAGGCTTTTGAAGCGACTCACCGGATTGAAAGTATTCGCGGCTCAACGGCCATTAAATTGTTTTCCGCCCAGACCAATCGCATGATTATTTGGCGCAATCTATATGCCGAATATGTCAATGCCGGAATCGCCCATGGCAAATACGGCATTATTCAGCGAGCTCTGCAAGACGGAATTGCCGGTGTGCAGATGATTCTGGTGATCTATTTTGGCGCCAAGCTTATTCTGGCCGAGGGCGGCGGCTTATTTACGGTCGGTATGCTGTTTGCCTTTATGTCCTACCGGCAGAGCTTTACCGACGCCGTGATTTCTCTGTTTAACAAATTTATCGAGTTTCGTCTGTTGGGCCTACACTTAGAGCGGATTGCCGATATCGCCCAAGCCGCGCCCGAAGATGTGGGGCTGGATGATATTATGCCAGAGATGACGGATTTAAACGGGGAGATCGAAGTCCGTAATCTGTCATTTCGTTATTCGCCCTCGGATCCATTTATCCTTGAAAATCTCAACTTGCATATTGGTGCGGGTGAGTTTGTCGCCCTGACTGGCCCAAGCGGGGGCGGAAAGACCACATTGCTGAAACTCTTATTGGGACTTTACGAGCCAACGGACGGCGAAATTCTCATCGATGGGCAACCGCTCACGCCCGCCAGCCGTCTGTCCTGGCGGCGCAATATGGGTGTCGTCATGCAAGACGATGCGCTGCTGTCCGGGACGATTGCTGAGAACATTTCTTTCTTTGATCCGCAGGTCAGTATGGAGCGGGTTGAACAGGCCGCGCGCCTGGCGCAAATTCACGAGGCGATCGATTCCATGCCGATGAAGTATCTGTCTATGATTGGGGATATGGGATCCATCCTGTCCGGCGGTCAGAAGCAACGGGTCCTGTTGGCCCGCGCGCTCTACAAGGACCCGCAGATTTTATTTCTGGATGAAGGCACGGCTAATCTCGACAAGAATACAGAAAAGATCATCGTGGATATCATCGAAGACATGTCCATGACCCGCGTCATCGTCGCCCATCGTCAGGAGTTTTTGAAACGCGTGGATAAGACGATCGTCGTTTGATGAAATGAGCGGAATTAGTAACTAAGAGTCTGCAAATATAATCCGCTAAGATTGAATGTTGAATGCGTTGCGGTTGAAAAAACCAGAGCCTTTAAGTGCGAATTGTCTGAGGATTTTAAAGATACAATATAAACGACAAAAAACGCGAAAAAAGCAATCATGCTTGTTGCCCCCTTGGTTCCCATGCCGTGGGAAAAATACGCGGAGATCAGAATGAAAAAAAGAAGGACAGTATAGTTTAGTTTCAATTTTTCTCCAATGAGAAAAACCAACATCAAAATTAGGTTTTCTATCAACGGACCTATGGTCCAAGAGATTAGTATTCTTGGCTCAAGCCATGGGAATTCCAGCCAACTTTGCCATAAACCTGCATCCGTTATCGCTTCATAGATAGCGGGAAATCTATTTGAGCTATATATGAAACATGCCAGCAATATGATTATTGCTCTGCTGACAAATGCAGCCATTATTGAAAAAATTGTCAGATAAGGTATTGATATATTGTGTTCCCCTTGAAGCGCGATTAATTGTTGAGAATAATCATGTGTATCTGTCTTTGACGGTTATTGGTATCGAGATAAGATCAATTTGATCCTTATGATGTTAAGGTGATGAGCTTGGCCACAAAGACACCTGTAAAATTATAGATGGCGTGCGTTAACCAGGTGAAGAAAATTGCCTTAAAATGTGAACAGTTCAGAAACTTCAGCGACAGTAAATAAATACAGATAAACCCCAAAAAAGCTATAGTGGCATTGACCCCAAAAATCCCCTGTCCATGTGAAAAGTAAGCAAATAATATAATGGCAATAATGGCCAAAAAAGATGATTTGGTGTACTTTTGAGACAGGATCACACACCCGGCGATAATTGTTGTTTCTATAAAAGGAACAATAATAATACTTCTCAAGTTCAAATAGGATAAAAAATCAAACTCATTCACCGCACGCAGAATACCGACATCTAAGACGGCATTCCATGTGTTGATGAATACATTTTCTTGGTGCCAAAGAGATGCGCTGATATAGGCAAATGCTCGAGCAGCAACCCCAAAGAGAACGGATAGAAATGTAAAAAAGAAATATCTTTTCATAAAGATTCTCCCTTGAAGCAATCAAGGGAGCGTAACTATTTGTGTCAATAACAATTTAAAGAATAATGCCGGATCACTCGGTGGCTTCGTCATTCGTGACCATTTCATAGAGGTGGCCAAGATTAAACGCACCCGGGTTGATTAAACGGGGTGGACATTGCGAAACTTACAATCCCACATAGTTGCAACTTAGAAATCCATTAAACGCGTGGATAAGACGATCGAGATCGGCTGACGCGACCGCTCCAAGAGGCATTGATTTCCGACGGCAGCTTTGCCATTTATCACCCTATGGATATTCCGTTTTCCATTTTGGATCTGGCCCATGTGGTCGAAGGCTCCCATGCGGGCGAGAGTTTTGACAAGTGTGTGGCGACCGCGCAGCACGCTGAAGAGCTTGGTTACAAACGTGTCTGGTATGCCGAGCACCATAATATCGCTTCTGTCGCCAGTTCCGCGACCTCTGTGCTGATCGCCCATGTGGCAGCCCATACCAAAAGCATCCGTCTGGGCGCGGGCGGCATTATGCTGCCTAATCATTCACCGCTTGTCATCGCCGAGCAGTTTGGCACGCTCGCGACCCTGCATCCCGGCCGCATCGATCTAGGACTAGGCCGGGCACCGGGCGGGGATATGGGGGTCATTCGGGCCCTGCGTAAAGACTATGAGCGCGCCGGCAATCGTTTCCCGGCGGACGTGGAAGAGCTGATTGACTTTATGGCCAAGCCAGAAGACCGCGCCCAGTCCGGTGTAAAAGCGATCCCAGGGGAGGGCACAGAAGTCCCTGTCTATATACTGGGCTCCAGCCTGTTTGGGGCACAGCTCGCCGCGGGTCTGGGGCTGCCTTATGCTTTTGCCTCGCATTTTGCACCGCAGCATTTAATGCAGGCCGCGGATATTTACCGGGCACAATTCGAGCCGTCGCGACATTTGGATAAACCCTATTTCATGATGGCGTGTAATATCTTTGCCGCTGAAACCGAGGACGAGGCCCGCTTTCATTTCTCAACGCTCATTCAGGCCTTTGTAGGGATAATCACCAATCAGCGGGGCCTAACGCCAAGGCCGGTTGAAAATCTCGAAATACCCGAAACCATCCAGCCACATGTGGAAGCCATGTTGCAAGGCAGCGCCGTCGGCAATGTGGATCAGGTCGCCGCGCGCCTGTCCCGTTTTCAGGACCTACTCTCGCCGGATGAATATATAATTTCAATGCCTTTTCACGATCACGCGGCGCGCCTGCGATCTATGGAACTCGCGCTAGAGGCCCGGACGAAAATGACCCCGCTGGAAAAGGTCGCATGATCCCATGAATATTTCCGAAAGCTATAGCTGGAGCTATCGCGACAGTTTTTATCAGTTCATCCTGTCGCCCAAAAATTACGTTCCTGGTTTTATCCTTGGAGTCGTATGGGGCGTGATTGTCATATTCTTTGGCGGCCTGAGCAGTAATCCTCTACTTGGCTATATTGGCAATGTTCTGTCCATGCTGGTGCTCTATGTGATCGTCAGTTTGATCTGGGAGTATGTTCGGTATCGGGGTTTTAGCGAGGCCCAGAAAACCTTGCGCTGGACCATTGATGATGACACCCTGAAATGCCTAAACGGCGAAGGGGAGAGCCGGGTCTTGAAATGGAGCCGTGTCACCAGAGTCAAACGGACCCTATCCGGATATATGATCCATAGGAGCAGCGGGGATCCCGTCTGGATATCTCTGTCGCTTTTTTCGCCGGATCAAGCAGAGCAATTTGAAACATTTTTGGATGAGCACGAGCGTTAAGGAATTTCATTGGCTTGTGCGCGGAAATCGGCTTACAAGACAATAATAATTCAGGAGAGCTCACATGCGCAATTGCCCCGTTGATGATTTCACCCTTCGGCCTGTCACCTATGAGGGGGTCACCATCGATACGTGCCCTCATTGCTCTGGGGTCTGGTTGGATGCCGGGGAATTGCAATCGATTCAGTCGGCCCAAGCTAGTGACTTCCGGGGCGTTCCGACCGGCGGGGCGATGGATACAGTCAGTGCTGCAGAGGGTATGGCCAAAGCCAAATCAGAAATGCCGCGCAGTTGCGTGGTCTGCAATGCCGGGCTTGAGAAGAAAGAATACGCCTTTACATCTCAGATCATCATTGATCAGTGCCCAAACGGGCATGGCATGTGGCTCGACAAGGATGAGCTGGCGCGCCTGGAAATGTTCTACGAGGATCAGGAAGATTTGGATAAAATTCTCGCCTCTATGGAGGAAGAAGACAAGGCGGCCGGCGGCCTGTTCGCTAAGCTGGCGGCGTTTCTACGCGCTACATAGCCAGGCATGTCCGCATTTGAGCTTCACCCAGATCTACGCCGCGACGGGATCGAGATTTGCGACCTGCCGCTGTGTAAAGTTCTGATGATCAATGACGCTGCCTATCCATGGTTTGTCTTGGTGCCGCGCGTGCCCGGTATTAAAGATGCCTATGAGCTTTCTGAGGCCGAACACGCCCAAATGATGTTTGAGAGCCGGACTCTATGCAAGGCTCTGATGGAGGCTTTTGCTGGGGAGAAAATGAATGTGGCCGCCCTTGGCAATATGACCCCGCAGCTCCATGTGCATCACATCGTGCGGTTCAAAAAGGATCCAGCCTGGCCAGGACCCATCTGGGGCGTTCAGCCGCTAACACCCATGAGCGAGGCGGAGATCAGGCGGCGGAAAGATCTGATCGTGTCCAGAATGTCGGCACTCGGCCTCTAGGTTCTAAGACCGGAGAAAGATTACCTGGACCTGTCTGTGCCGAAGTAGCAACCGCGAAACGCTGCTTGAGCGGGTTGTTGCGCAGAAATGCGAAGCCCGACTTATGAATGATTTCATTGCAAATGTCGGCCACAAAGGCCTGACAACATTCCATAAGACTCAATACCGGTCATAGCTTTATAACTGACGCCGCGGCTTGCGGCGTCATTTGCGTCTTGCGCCTCTCAACTTAACCCGCTAAACGCTCGCCCGTTGGAAAGGGAATGCGGTGTAAATCCGCGACTGTCCCCGCAGCTGTAACCGTGAGTAGCGGTTTCGACACAGGCCACTGATCGTAAGGTCGGGAAGGCGTCGAAACGGCCGTAGAAAACGGAAAGTCAGAAGACCTGCCAACGCCGTCGCCAGCGCATAGGGCGGGAGTTCCCAAATGCATGGAAGACCTCATTTGCCTGAGAAAAGGGTAGAGGCATCTCCAATGACGACAATTAACTGTTGATGCGGGCGCGTCCCGCTTTTTTGGAGTCGTCATGAGACGTTTATTACTTACCAGTGCCATTGCATCTGGTTGTCTGGTTTCTGGTTTTGTCCAGGCCCAGGAAGAAACAAAGGCCGAGGATTGTGTAACTTTCGGTACACCTGCGGGGCATAGACTTACCGATGATTGTACATTTGAAAAAATCGCCGAAGTCGTTTCTGTTGGGACGGTCATCGGATCCGGTCTGGATATAGAGCTGGCAAACCCTGTCACCATCATTTCAACCGAGGATCTGGATAATCGCAATCAGATTTTCCTCAGCGATATTCTGCGCAGTGTTCCCGGCCTGGCGGTGAACCGGTCTGGCCCTGGCGGCGCGCTCACCCAATTGCGTTTGCGCGGCTCTGAGGCCAATCATGTACTGGTTTTGGTCGACGGCGTGGAAGTTGCCAACCCGTCCACGGGCGAGTTTGATTTCTCCGGCCTGCGAACCGGAGACATTGTCAATGTCGAAATCCTGCGCGGTGAACAGTCAACGCTGTACGGATCCGACGCCATTGGCGGCGTGATCAACATCACCACGCGCGCCGGACAGGTTCGGGAGTCCTGGGACGCCTCTATAGAGGCTGGGAGCTTTGGCACATTTAACGGCCAGGCCAGTGCGGTCATTCCGCTGCGCGGCGCGGCCCTGTCGCTGAATGTCGGCGGCACCTCCGTAGAAGGCTATGACATTTCCGGTCT
>CALDSY010000162.1 GCA_937924355.1 uncultured Caulobacterales bacterium | reverse complement strand
ATGACTGAAAACGTCATCAGTAAATACTCACCGCAGGAAACCCGGCGTTTGATCGATAAATGCCTAGAGGAAACAGTGATGCGGACGGTCTCGCGCCCTTTTGGGAAATACCCACAATTGAAATCGGCAACGCTATTCGTGTCTCAGTTTTGGAATGACGAAGCGGATGACGCGGTGCATGAACATCTCGTCTATTCCATCCATGACAATCCGGATATGGAAAGCTGGACAGAGCTCATGACAAAACAAGACCCGGACAATTCTCCGGATTATGGATTATATGCATGCCTGTTCGAAGGATGGGATGCCTTATATGCGACGGATATGGAGGTCACCGAATGGGGAGCGCCGGCCATTACCGGTTATTGCGATGTAAGCAGCTTGGACAATAATCATGAGGCCGTCAGTCTTTTTGCGGCCTATTGCGAGGAGGGCGGAAGCCAGGACAATGAATTCCCAAAAGGATACCGGCCCATTGCCATCTTGCGCAGAGATGAAAGCATAGAATTTTACGGCGAGTTATTGCGCCCGTGGCTCTTGGGTGTCAAACCAGAGTGGGAGCAAGCATAATGAGTTTGGACGTCATCAAAAAATATTCCGAGGACGAAACGCAGGAAAAGCGTCTCGAGCTTTTGGAAGAGCTGGTCTACCCGGTCGTACTGAAAATTTTCAAAAAATACCCCAAGCTTAAAAGCGCGGTTCTTTTATTACGACACAATGCGCGGGCCGATCATAAAGATGCTGTCTTGCCGCACTTGGCTTTTTCCACGCAAACAGAACCGGACCTTCAAGCTTGGTATGATGATTATGAAGTGGAGCAGGATAAAAAATTCAAGGGCCGCGCCTTTTTCATCGAGGGCCGGGCAGGGGCTCAGGCAGCGGACGTATCCTTCGATGCCAATGGCATGTCTGACATTGAAACTATTTTAAAGGATGAACTGAACTGGGACGATAACGTCGAGACCATTTCCATGTTTTCGGCCTTTTGCCCCGGCGCCGATGACATACGGGGGATCATCGTTGACAATTTTGCGCCCTTTGCCGTTCTGGGCTTTGATCAGAAAACCAAAAATATGGATGTGTTGATTGTCGGGCATCAATACCGCCCCTGGTTCGATGGCGTCATGCCTTTGGCAGAGCAAGAAGAAAAGAACCTGCCGCAAGCCACGGCCTATCGGAAAAATATCGAAACGGGGCTGCGCAGCCGGGTCAATAAATTACCGGGCGATATGCTGATTTATGTGCAGGATTATTTTGATGACTGGATCGGCCCTGATCCCAAGGATCAAGAACCCGTCAAACCTATGACCGAGTTTGAAGCGCTCAAACTGGTTATGGCGCTGCTCGGTCTTATTTTTATGGTGATGTTTGTTTTTACCCTGATGGGCGGGATCTGACCTAGGGCTCAATACCCGAGAAGAAATCCCATATGGTTTCCGCGGCGTTCACATCGCCATTGGTTCCGTCCGGCCAGCTATGGCCCATGCCGTCCAAGAGGTAATAGGCAACATTTGCGCCGGCCTTACATCCCCCAAAGTTTGTCAGCGTACCGCCCATGACATCACCGTCGACATCAGAAATAGCGCTGGTAGTTCCGGTGGCGGCGCAACCATTAGATTTGGCCCAGGCACTGACAAGATTATCTATGGGCAAGTTCAAGGCGCTGCCTGCGTAAGGCACAACCCCGTCAAGCTTGCCGTGAATGTGGACGGCTGGAACTGGACGAGACGGTGCACAGCTCGGCATAGTCATTGCGCCGGCGACGGAGCCAATAGCGGTAAAGTGATCTGCCGCTTCACAAGCCAGCTTATAACTCATGCTGCCGCCTGTCCCCATGCCAACGGCATAAACGCGGTCCGGGTTAATCTTGTAGCTATCCATCAGATATTCACGGATTGCGCCCATAAAGTTCATGTCCGTGGTTTTGGGTGTCCCTGTATTCCAATGGGTTCGGCCGGTGGCTTCGCTCGTAGCGCCTTGTGGGTAGGCAATAATAAATCCAGCCTTCTCTGAGATGGCAGGGAAACCCGAATAATCCAAATTGGCAGAAGCCGTTTCATTGTCCCCATGCAGGCTGAACAAAAGCGGCGCAGCTTTGCTCTGATCATCACTATAGGCGCCCGGTACGTAAAGCGTGAAGGCTCTGTCCGCGCCGTCTGTTGTCAGAGTACAGGATTGCGTGGTTGTGCTGCTGCCAATCGCCGTGCATTTCGCCGCCGATGAAGCGGACTCGCTTGTGTCGTCCGTTACGGTGACCGTAAAATTCTTGGAGTCGGAATTGACACCGTCAGATACGGAAATGGTTATTTCATAGACATTATTCATATCGGCATCTGTTGGCGCTTCGAAATTTGGCCCAGCGACGAACATTATTTCGCCGCCGCCTGGATGCTCAAAATCATCAGCATCTGTGCCTGTAATATCGAGCCGTAAGCGTTCAAAATTGGCATCGATCGCGGAAACTGTGAATGCCAAAGGTTGATTTTCAGGGACGCTGACATTTAGTTGTGTGTTCAGGATGACAGGAGATGTATTGATCGAGCCGACGACAGAATCGCTGGAGCCGCCTAGGCTACAAGCTGAAATCATAGTGGTGGCGATTATCGACGCCGCGAATAAACGTTTTTTCATCTCGAGTTCCCCAAAATAAATTGCCTTTAAGCGTTTCCCCCTGCGAAGAACATACACCGTAATCTGGTCGTTTCAACCGACTAGACCATATTGTGATCAGGCTTTAGCACATACCAGACGGCTGAAAGGGCGATAAAATCACAGCTCTGATCCGGCGTTTGGTCTTGATCTAAATCCGCCGGAGAATTCCGGGTAATGATA
Organism: uncultured Caulobacterales bacterium; assembly: GCA_937924355.1. Lineage (GTDB taxonomy): Bacteria > Pseudomonadota > Alphaproteobacteria > Caulobacterales > Maricaulaceae > JACOMS01. Next base: position 4,716 of record CALDSY010000162.1, on the reverse strand, counting down.
ATTCCGATGGGTTGGTCCGTCTTTTTGCAGATCACAGGCCCGCCGCTCATGCCGGTAACAACGGGTTCATCTGGCTTGTGTATTTGCGCAATCCAAGTGCCGGATTTCGGGCTCCGTTCAATGTAGACTTCGCCGTGACGGACGGACAATTCACTAGACCCCGCCGGGAAACCCATAATTTTAACTTGCTGACCAGGATAAGGTTTGGGCGGCGGTGTATCAGGCAGGCGGCAGTTTTTTAACGCGGCATCAAGACCGGCTGGCCACAATTTCTCTTTTCCGTCTCTGGCAAAGGGTGGCCATTTGTGTCCGCTGCTGGTCATCACATGCCCGGCTGTTACCCAGCCGCCCCAAAAGGGGAAAAACGTGCCATAGCATTGATGGGTCTTGTGATTGAAAAAATGCCGGCGAACTTTGTAGGGTTTCGGCGCCGCTTTGGTCGGTGCATTGGAGGCTGTGCCCGCGGCCATACCTTCGCTCAACGCCTGAGGCTTTCTTGGCTTACGTCTGAAAAAATCGAACCATCCCATAGGGTATATATGGCGTTCACCTCCCTCGGTGACAAGCCTGTTTGTCTTGAAAGAAAAATTGATTATAACCCCCTTATGCTAAGATTCATGTTTCTATTGTCCGCCGGTTTTTTACTCGGGGCTTCGAGCTGCGCGGGGACGGATTTGGATCACAGCGCCGACAAGGCGCATTCTAGCGAAGCCCATGCCAGTGATTCCCATGCCAGCGATGCTCATTTAGAACCTCACGCGGATGATGGGCATGGCGGAGACGATCCCCATCACAAAAACAGTCCCAGACCTTATAACGCGCTCGCAGATGCCTGGGTTGACCTGGACGCAACCATAGCCGCCGCAAAGGCTAGCGGGAAGCACGCCATTATCGTCATGGGCGCCAATTGGTGTCACGATAGTCGCGGGCTTGCGTTTCATTTTGAAAACCCGGAATTTCGGGCCGCGCATATCACACCTTATTTCGAACAGGTATATATCGATGTGGGTGAGAAAAACCGAAACATAGATATTGCGCAGAAATTTGGCCTTGAGGATATCAAGGGAACGCCAACAATTTTTGTGTTGTCATCCGAAGGCGATGTTTTGAACCTAGACACGGCGCCGACTTGGCGCAATGCCGCCAGCCGCAGCAAAGAGGATATCGTCAGCTACTTCCGCGGGTTCCGGCCCCAACCATAATCGACCGTTAGTCTTTCTTGCGGGATTTTATCGCCCGAAATTCGCGGCCCTTTATGATGGCTGATTTACCAAATTTTTCTCTAGCCTTATCCGAGGCGCGCTCCGCCTGTCCCCGTTTCATAGCGCCAGGGTCAAGCAGGCTACCGGAGTCTCCCACAGGTTCGGAAAGTTCGGATATACCGGCCCCAAGTAATCTAAATTTTCGGCCATTAACTTCTTTTTCCATAAGTGGTTCGAGGGCCTGATAAATGGCATCGGCCAATTGCACGGGCTGGGTGAGGGTGCGCCGCCTTGTAATCGTCTCGAAGGACTTGGTTTTCATTTTCAGCGTGACAACGCGTCCGGCCAGGTTTTTGGCTTTGGAGCGGTCAGCGGTTTTTACGCACAACATCCAAAGCCGGTCTTTGAGTTTCTCAAGATCAGAAATATCTTCATTAAATGTTGTTTCTGCCGAGACGCTTTTGCGAGGGCTGGCCGGGCTGACTTTACGGTAGTCTTCGGCTCGAGCTAGTTTCGACAATCGTAATCCGGCCTCCCCAAAGTGCTTCATCATATAATTGTCGTCACGTCGGCGAATATCCGCGATAGTTTTCAGACCGCCTTTGGCGAGACTGCGGGCGAAGGCCGGCCCGACCCCGAAGATGAAATCTACCGGCTTGTTTTCAAGAAACTCCATGGCATCGATCCGCCCGAGCACCGCGAACCCGCTGGGCTTGTCTAGGTCAGAAGCGGTTTTCGCGAGGAATTTATTATAGCTTAGACCAACCGAGACAGACACGCCGATGTCTTTCAAAATATCATTTTGCAGCTTAATGAGGCTTTGGGCAGGGGTTTGCCCATGGAGCCGCTGTGTTCCGGTGAGGTCAAGAAAAGCTTCATCGATGGACAGGGGCTCGACCAGGGGCGTCAGATCCAGCATCATGGATTTGATCCGCGCACCTTCTGTGGCGTATTTCGTCATATGCGGCCTTATAACCACGGCGTCAGGGCAGGCCTTTAGGGCTTTGAACATCGGCATAGCGGACCGGACACCGTACATGCGGGCCACATAGCAAGCCGCCGAAACGACACCGCGCGTGCCGCCCCCGACAATCACCGGCTTATGAGCGATGTCGGGATTGTCCCGTTTTTCTATCGAGGCGTAAAACGCGTCGCAATCCACATGAGCAATGCTAAGATCGGCCAGCTCAAAGTGAGAGATTTGACGATGTCCCTGACAATGGCTGCAACCCTCGCCAGCCAGAGATTCCTGGGCGCAATCGCGGCAATATGTGATTTTAGGTTCGCTCACACTCAAAATTCGTCAAAATTAATGTTCTTTTTATGTTCTTTTAAGTCCTTGTAAAGGAATTACACACGCTTGATTAAGGATATTGGTGTTTAATGACACCATAATAATAAGCGTTTAGAACCGGGTGAATTGGAAGCATGTTACAGATTATGCCGAAAAAGGTCCTCATAGTTGAAGATAATGAGCTGAATATGAAGCTCTTCTCAGACCTGCTTGATGCTCATGGATTTGAAACCGAACAGACCCGAGAGGGGCTCAAGGCCATCTCTCTGGCCAAGGCGTTTCGTCCTGATCTTATCCTTATGGATATTCAACTGCCGGAAGTTTCGGGTCTTGAGGTCACTAAATGGATCAAGGATGATAAATCTCTGGCCGACATTCCAATTATCGCCGTCACGGCTTTTGCCATGAAGGGCGATGAAAAGCGTATCCGCGATGGCGGTTGCGAGGCTTACATTTCCAAGCCGATAAACGTTTCTTCATTCCTGGAAACTATTCGCAAGTTCATCAATTAGGAGCGGGGAATGAGTGCCCGCATTCTGATCGTCGATGATCTAGCGCCCAATCTACATTTGTTGCAGGTAAAGCTGTCAGCTGAATATTATGATGTCTTGACGGCTCAGTCGGGATTTGAGGCTTTAGAAAAGATCAAAACGGAAAGAATCGATCTCATCTTGATGGATGCGATTATGCCCGAAATGGACGGGTTTGAAACGTGCCGCAAACTCAAGAATAATCCGGATACCTACCATATTCCTGTCATCATGGTGACGGCGCTGGATAGCACAAAAGACCGTATTCGCGGATTAGAAGCCGGTGCCGACGATTTCATCACTAAACCATTTGAAGATTTCAACTTGCTGGCCCGTGTCAGGTCGCTGCTCCGGTTGAAAATGGTCACGGACCAGCTTTTGAGTCATACGGGCCATTCGCTGGCTAATTCCCGAACCATTGTGCAGGAAATTGAAAAACGAAAAGGCCACATTGTCGTTTTAGAGGATCATGAGAAGCGGGCGCAGCAAATCACGGCGCCGCTGCAGGATATTCACCGGTTCACCATCGCAACCGACCCTGCCGAAGTTGTATCCAGACGACCCAATGATACGGACTTGATTATTGTAAGTTTGTCATCTGACAATTTTGACGGGCTCAGAGTCTGTGCATCTTTGAAATTTGATCAATCCACCCGGACAATTCCGGTTTTGCTCGTGGGCACGCCCGAGGATGAAAACAGGTTTGTTCGCGCTTATGACCTGGGTATCAATGACACGCTCATGCGTCCCATCGAGAAACAAGAGTTGATCGCGAGGGTTAACACCCAGCTGAAACGGAAATTCTACTCCGATGCGCTTCAGGAAAACTTCAATCAGGACTTGGAGATGGTCGTTGCTGATCCTTTGACGGGGCTTGGCAATCGCCGATATTTCGAACGCTCCGTGGCACCGCTGTTTGAAACCCTGGAGGCAGGAGAGCCATTTTCAATCATTGTTTTTGATATCGACCATTTCAAACGGGTAAATGATATTTTGGGCCATGATGTTGGTGACGACATCCTCAAGGAGGTCGCGACACGTCTCGTAACCCATATGCGGGCGATCGACATTGTCAGCCGCTATGGCGGTGAAGAATTTATGATCGCTATGCCGAACACGATTTTAGATGATGCCACCTTTGCGGCGGATCGTATTCGGGGACTTATCGGCGGCACGCCGGTTTATGTAGAAGGACAAGCTCTGTCAGTGACTTTGAGCGCGGGCGTAGCCGAAGTGGAATCCGGTGAAAAGTTAAGAGAAGTCTTCAAGCGCGCCGACTCGGCCCTTTACAAAGCCAAACGGGAAGGCCGGAATAATGTTAAGTCCGCGCCCAAGAAAAAAGCCGCCCCAACGGCGGCCTGATCCAACGGAAAATTTTTCCGTCTTTATTTGATTTTACCTTCTTTGAACTCAACGTGCTTGCGGGCAATTGGGTCATACTTACGCTTGACCATTTTTTCGGTCATGGTCCGCGCGTTTTTCTTGGTCACGTAGAAGTAACCTGTACCGGCTGTTGAATTCAGGCGAATTTTAATTGTGGTTGGCTTAGCCATGACTCCACCTTTCAGTCTCTAGATTCTCAAGTTCGCGCTTATAGGGACGGATTTTTTAAAGTCAACTTTGAATCAGGCCGGGAAACGGTCCTGAATATAGGTCCCGCGGTGCATTCGAGAGTAAAACACATTACGCG
>CALDSY010000161.1 GCA_937924355.1 uncultured Caulobacterales bacterium | reverse complement strand
GTCAGCGTCGGCGCCGCGCCGGCCCGAACATACATGTCCGCATCGCCATTCCCGGTCATTTTGAAATTGAGATCGGTTGCGCCGGCCGGGACCGTAATCGTGTAAGCCAATCGATCACTGGCGGCCCCAGAGAGACCTGTTACAGCAACACCGTTTTTCAGGACATTGTCGGGGGTTGTGGTTCCGCCGCCGCCCGTGCCGCCGCTGCCGTCGCCGGAACATCCCTGTTTCAGGTGATCAAAAGCGGCCTTGGCTTTGACAATACCGTGGCCGTAATAAACATCCCGGCCAGCGGCACCTTTATCTTGAGCGCTGGCATTCAGGGCCGCGCGAATGTCCTCATTAGAACAGTTCGGATAGTGACTCCAGACAAGAGCTGCGACGCCTGATACATGGGGCGTTGCCATAGATGTGCCTGAAAAACTATCATATTTGTTCCCAGGGATCGTCGATTTTACATCTACACCGGGGGCGGAAATTTCAACCTTGTTATTAAACTGAGACCAGTTCGGACGCGCGCCGGCAGAATTGACAGCAGCAACTGAAATAACCGAGTCGTAGGATGCCGGATAATTCAAAGTCCGAACCCCGTCATTCCCGGCCGCGGCAATACTGATCAGCCCGGCCTGTTTGGCTTTGTCAAACGCGGCGGCTTCAGCAGCGCTGGACCCTTCTCCGCCCAGGCTCATACTGATAACCGTCGAGCCCGCTTTGATACATTGATCCACGGCCAGCGCCAGGTCAGACCCATAGGCCCACTCGCCGCTATTATTGAAAACCTTGATGATATGCAGGTTCAGCTTATTCCCTGGAATAACGCCAACAACACCTTCGTTGTTGCCCCCCAGCGCAGCGATCGTTCCCGCGACATGGGTTCCGTGACCGTCCCCATCTGTGTACCAAGCTCCGGTGCGGCTGTTATGATTGCCGGTCACACGGACCGCCTGTAAATCCACATGGGTACGATCATAGCCCGTATCCATGATACAAATCTTCTGATTGCCTGTGCCCACATCGGACAGCTGACCGGCCTGAACCATACCGATGCCGTAGGGCGTCTCCTCGGCCATCAAATAACGCTTGGGGTCAACTTCGATAGACTCGATACCGGGATGATTTTTTAGGGACAGGGCATGTTTTTTCGACATGACCGCGGCCACCATATTCAAATCATCTGATGCGGCTTTGATCTTGCCTTTACCTTTGGCGACTTCTGCCATGGCATTGGCTTTAGCGTTCTTCTTGTAACGAATAACGAAGCGCTGTGTTTGAATGTGCTCGCCGATAGAATCGGTTTCGCCTGGAATATTAAACTGGGCCTGCGCTGTACCGGAACCCGCTGCAACAAATGCAGATAATAAAAGTGTTTTCTTCAATGTTGTCATTGGACAATCCTCCTAATGCCGGCCCACAGGCCTTTGCAGCATTTGTTTAGAGGATGTCGCTGACATAAAACTGACGGGAATTGTCAGCTTCGTGTCAGCTTCGGATAAACGGCCCCTATTTGGCGCCTATCATATTGTTTTTAAGCGATTTTTTTTTGAAAAATAAAAGAAAAAATCCAAAAATTATGCCTATTATGACCCCATAAAGATGCGCGTCCACGACCACATTCCCGCCCGTCATACGAGTGGAAAAACCGATTTGCCCATTGAGTTGTTCATAGGATATCCTGAAAATGACATAGGTCAGCAACACCCAAGAGCCGACGTAAAAGACCGGCGCGCGGCGTCTTTCCGTCCTATCAAATACAAGGGTTACAAGAACCATCGCCAAGGCCCCATAGAGCGCTCCTGACAGACCCACATATTGGATCAGCTCGGGATTTCGTAGGTAAAAGCCCACACTAATTCCCAGGGCTAATCCTATAAAGCCCGCAACCCACAAGGCCGGTCTCAGGTAAGGTCCGTAGAGTGACCAGACCGCAATCAGGCCCGCCATATTCAGAAAATAATGGGACCAGCCCAAATGAATGAAGTGCCCTGTCAAAGCGCGCCAGGCCTCCCCGGCTTCGAGGGCCGACCGATTATAGGGAAGGATTTTCTGGGCCTGACCGTCGATTACGCCCAGTCCGGCGCACAAGATCACAATACAGATTGGCACAGCCCAGGATCTGATCCTATGCCCTGGATTTACTTTTACATTACCCATTGGCGTAGAGATCTATGAGGTCTCGCGGCGACCTCGATTCGCAAACCCTAATCCACCCAAAAGTAAGGTGAGCAAGATACCGACACTCCCTCCACCAGAACTCCCCGAACTAAAACTGGAAGTTGGCGGCGGTGGCGGAGGCGGCGGCGCTGAAACGCTTATGCTCACATCCGCCGACGCGCAATTGATCAGGTTTTCCGTTTCACAAATTTCGTATTTGGCCGTGTAATTTCCTACCGGGGAATTGGCCGGCACAGTCAGAAGCCCCGCGGCATTCAGAGTCATATTCGCAAGACCCCCGGTTTCCAAAACAGAAACCTCGACTGTGGTCTCTGTCGGGGCGACACCGCTTAAAAGGTCGTTGAAAAATACGTTGAGCGATGCGGCCTGGTCTGAATTGGTCGACAAGCTGTCATTTCCTGCGGAAATCGGATTGGGTTCTTCCGCGGTGAGTTCGACTGTGGAGCTTGCGCAATTGGTCAGCAGATTGCTCTGACAAATTTCATAGGAGACCGTATAGACGCCGGCCTCAAGGCTCGGGCCCACGCTCAGAATACCAGATGCGCTTAACGAGATTTCTTCAAGACCCAAATTGTCTGTCAGGGTCGCTGTCACGGTCTCCGCCGTTGGAACAACGCCGTCAATCAAGTCATTTTCGAACACGTTGACACTTGTGCCATCGGTGCTCAAAAATGTGTCCGCATCAGGTTCGGCGCTCATGGTCAGAGCCGGCGGAGGGCCGATTTCAAATGATGCCGTCATGTTCACACCCGTAATACCTGACCAGGCGTAAACATAAATATGATGACGGCCTTCGGCTGGCTCGGCGATGGTACAGGTTTCATCCGTCTCGGGTTCAATCGAGCGACAATCATAATCCGTCCGCGTCGGCTCAGCATCGAACTTCACATAAAGGTCAGCGTCACCCGTTCCGCCGGAGGTCACAATATTCAAATCACGGGCGTCCGCCGGAATGTCGATATAAAAACGGTAACCCTGCCCCTGCTCTCCTGACATGCCTTCAATAGCGACCCCGTTTTGAAGTTCCGGGTCAAACACAGGCTGGGGCGGAAGTTGCGGCACGCCGGCATCTGGCGCGGTATCACACCCTTGGGCCAGCATATCAAAGGCCGCCTTCGCCTGAATAATTCCGTGACCGTAAAGGGGGTCGTTACCGGGATCTCCACGGTCCATGGCCGTGGCGATCAGGGTATTTCGAATTTGTTTGTTTGTGCATTCCGGATAATTACTCCAGACAAGCGCCGCCACACCTGCCGCGTGAGGCGTCGCCATAGATGTTCCGGTAAAAAGAGAATATTGGTTCTCGGGTATGGTTGAGTTCACGCGCGTCCCCGGCGCGGACAGTTCAACCTGATAATTCCGCTGCGAGTAGCTCCCATGATTGCCGCCAGAATCGACGGCGGCAATGGAAATGACATTGTCATAGGACGCAGGATAGTTCAGGGCCGTATTGCCGTCATTACCCGCCGCGGCAACGCTCAAAATTCCCTGATCATAAGCACTGTTAAAGGCATTGTTGGCTAAGGTACTGAAATTGGGTCCGCCCAAACTCAAATTAACAACTGTGGCCCCGGCATTGATACAATCGCTAAGCGCCGAAACAACGCTGGACGAGTCAGTCCACTCCCCTTCGTCATCAAAAATTTTGACAATGTGGAGCGGCATCGCCCCGGAAGCTACAACGCCGACGACGCCTTCATCATTGCCGCCAATGGCCGCAACCGTACCGGCCACATGGGTGCCGTGATGATCACCATCCGTATTCCATGGTCCTGTATCTTCGCCTAAATCATCACCGGTTACGCCGGCCGAGGGCAGATCTACATGAGAAATGTCGTAGCCCGTGTCGATAACGCAGACACGCTGATTGTCGACGTTGCTATTATCGACATCTGGCGCTTGGACCATGGTAATCCCGTACGGGACTTCCTCTGCCATCTTGTAACGTCGATGATCGACTTCAAAAAACTCGACATTGGGATCATCTTTGAGGCGGACAACTTCACTCTTTGGGAGGATGGCAGAGACGATGTCAAAGTCATCAATGGACCGCTTCATCTCGCCTTGCATTTTATTCACGGTCGACAAGGCTTTGTCCTTGGACCGGTATTTGATCATATATTGCTGAGCTTCGACGCGTTGGAGATCGCCCTCATCATTGAGAACCTCTAACGTCATTGTCTGGGCTTGGGCCGTTACGGAAATCGCGCTTAACAGCAATGAGTAGCCGAGCGTCTGACGGAGCTTGATCATAAAATCTCCAATATTTTTGTCCTACCAACTCTTTATATATAAGTTGATATATAACGAGTTGCAATGGAATGACTGGTAAATTTTACGTTACAGAAGCAAAGTTGGATTTCAATTTAGGCTTATAACTAAGGTTTAATTAAAATCTGCCGCGGTTTCGTTGAATTTGCTCGTAACATTCCCGATCCGTTTGGCGCTCTATTTTAGGCTCTTTGGCGGCCGGAACCTCCAGAATTTGCATGAGTTCCCCGTGTTTGACCTGTCCGTTCTTGTCTTTGTCATGGCGGTCAAAGAGATCCATAAGAGCCGACGTGAATTCAACCTTGGAGACCTGATTGTCGTAATCCGTGTCGAAATTCATATTCCCCGGTAAGGCATCCATGGACCCAAAAGCGGCTTCGCGCCAATCTTCCAGCTCAAACAAAGATATGCGCCCGTTATTATCCTGATCGGCGCGGCCATAGGCATCCGCAACGCCCTGGCTCGCTTCCGCGCGGGCGATTTTGTAATCGCCGTCTTTGTCAAACGTCGCGAATAAAAGCGCGGCAGGGCGAATAATCGTGATCGGGCCGCGAACTTTCGGGATTGACGGCAATTCCTGTTGCTGGTCATCAAGGCTCTCCAGACCCTCAATCTCATCATCCTGGGCCTGCGCAGTCCCAGCCGAAATTGTCAGAGCGACCCCCGTCAAGAGGGTTAAAATCCATCTATTCATCATGAACTCCCAAATTTGTCCTCTTTTGCTATATCCGCCACGCGATTGCACCTGAAATTACGGTAAAATTACAGTTTGGCATAAATTACCTCGCCGTTTGATCCATCACATGGCCGATTAGCAAAAGGGTTGTTTTTTGGGCCCTACGCGCTAGGCTTGGCGTTTATTTGCAAATGGGCTTGGAGGGAAGAAGGTTTGCAGGACATTTTAGACCAGTTAGAGGCGCGCCGCGCCGAGGCCCGCAAAGGCGGCGGCGATCGCCGCATCGACAGCCAGCACGCCAAAGGCAAACTCACCGCCCGAGAGCGGCTTGAACTCCTACTTGACCCCGGCTCATTCGAAGAGTTCGACATGTTCGTCAAACACCGCAGCACAGACTTCGGCATGGATAAACAACATTATCCCGGCGACGGCGTCGTCACAGGCTGGGGCACGATTAATGGTCGCAAGACCTTTGTCTTTGCCCAGGATTTCACCGTCTTTGGCGGGTCATTATCGGAAACTCACGCCAAGAAGATCTGCAAAGTGCAGGAAATGGCCATGAAACAAGGCGCGCCCATTATTGGCCTGCAGGACTCAGGCGGGGCCCGCATTCAAGAAGGCGTGGCGGCTCTGGCCGGTTACACCGATGTTTTTCAAAACAATATTCTCGCCTCCGGCGTTGTGCCGCAAATCTCTGTTATTATGGGACCAAGTGCCGGCGGCGCGGTTTACTCCCCGGCCCTGACCGATTTTATCTTTATGGTCCGCGACAGTTCCTACATGTTCCTGACCGGTCCTGATGTCCTGAAAACTGTGACCAATGAAGTCGTCACCGCCGAAGAGCTGGGCGGGGCCAAAACCCACACGACGAAATCCTCTGTGGCGGACGGAGCTTTTGACAATGATATGGAGGCGCTGGCAGAAATCCGGCGTCTTTTTGATTTTCTGCCGCTCAATAACCGCTCGGGCGTGCCGAGCCGTACCTTTTATGACAAGCATGACCGGATTGATTATTCGCTCGATACGCTGGTCCC
>CALDSY010000160.1 GCA_937924355.1 uncultured Caulobacterales bacterium | reverse complement strand
GCTTGGGCGTGGCCAGCGCCTTTGCGCGTAGGTCGGCTTCGGATATTCTTGCTTTTAAGGCCCTAACTTCTTGCGCTTTATACGCCGCTATTTTTTCCAGGACATTAGGCATTTGATACCTCGATTAACTTGTCGAGCGCTTTCAATGCCCGGTGATCTTCAAGGGCCCAAATGGCCTCTTGTATTCCGTCCTGCAGATTGTCTTTTATACCCGCGATCATCAAAGCCGCCCCTGCGTTAAGCAGCACAATATCCCGATAGGGATCGACCTTGCCCAGCAGCATGTCCCGCAAGCGCCCCGCATTCACAGCAGGCTCACCGCCGCGTAGCTCATCCATTGAGCAAAGCGAAAACCCATAGTCGACCGGATTGATTTCAAAGGCGCGATAGTCGCCGTTCTTGACCTCGGAAACGGTTGTCTTTCCAGTCAAGGTAATTTCGTCCAGCCCGTCCTCACCATGTACAACCCAGACGTGATCACATCCCCGCTCCAAGAGTGCCTTGGCCATGGGTTCCCGCCATCTGTCCTCTGCGACCCCCAGCAGCATGCGCTGGGCCCCCGCCGGATTACAGAGCGGTCCGAGCAGATTGAAAAGCGTCTTTATGCCGAGCTCTTTGCGGGCAGGGCCAACATGGCGCATGGCTGGGTGGTGATTAGGGGCGAACAGAAAGCCGATCCCGGCCAGATCAATACATTGGGCGGCCTTCTCTGGACTCATCGCCAGATTCACCCCCAGCGTTGAAAGCGTATCGGCAGTGCCTGTCAAAGAGCTCGCAGCGCGATTACCATGTTTGGCGACCTTCGCACCGGCGCCGGCGCAAACCAAAGCGGTAGCCGTTGAAATGGACAATGTATGCAGACCCGTTCCGCCTGTGCCGACAATATCAATAACATCATGACCCGTTTTGACCGGGATCATGTTTTCACGCATGACTTTGGTGCCTGCAGAAACCTCTGCGGCGGTAACGCCGATGTCTTCTAGGCCGCCTAGAAAGCCTTTGATCTGTTCTGTATTCGCCTCTCCGTTCAGGATAGACATCAGGGCAGCTTCAACGGTGGCCGGATCAGGACGCTCACCTCGGGACAAGGTGTCCAGTATTTGCGCGTTAAATGCCATTAGACCGTTTCTGGCAGTCGAATGCCGGCCAAACCTAAAAAGGCACCGATAAGAGCGTGTCCGTGCTCCGAAGCAATACTTTCCGGATGGAACTGCAGGCCGTGTATGGGTTGGGTCTTGTGACGAACGCCCATAATCTCTCCATCGGCTGTCCAAGCATTGGGGTGGAGACTATCTGGCAGACTTTCTTTTTCAACGGCAAGACTATGGTAACGGGTCGCCGTAAACGGTGAGGGCAGGCCTTCGAAAATACCGGAATTGTCATGCTCAATGGGCGAAGTTTTACCGTGCATAATTTCCTTCGCCCGGATCACTTTGCCACCAAAAGCCTGACCCATGGACTGCATGCCCAGACAAATGCCCAATATAGGCAGATCAGCCGGCGCTTGCTGGAGCAAGGGTACGCAGATGCCAGCCTCATTGGGCGTGCAGGGGCCCGGTGACAGCAAGATCGCTTCCGGGGCCATCGCTAGGATTTGCGCAATGCTCATTTCATCATTTCGAATGACATGGGTCTTCGCCCCCATCTCCTCTGCATAGTGGACGAGGTTGAAGGTAAAACTGTCATAATTGTCGATTACGAGGAGCATGGTCGCGTTCCGTTTGAGTATGGCGAGTACTTATGGCAACCGGCTGGCAAGTGCCAGACAAATTTGCGACTTTAGAACAACCCAAAATGCCACCACCCTCAATAAAGAGAGTGATGGCGGAGGTAGGTCATTGACCTATCTTCTCTGTTCGTTAAGGGCTGGCTCAAAATTTTCCGTTATCGTTTTTCCATTCGGAACGGGCGGGAATAGGTTCGAGAATGTCCCAGTGTTCAACAATCTGACCCCTCTCAACGCGGAAGAGGTCGTAAAAGGCGGTAGGTTCGCCTGTGCCAAACTTGCCTTCTGACACGGTCAGGACAAAATTGCCCTGTCCCAGCACCATATGAACTTTATCATATTCCATAATCAGACCGTTCTCGGCGAAATATTTCAAAGCTTCGCCAAGCCCATCCAGCCCGTCTGCAATCCCTGAGTTATGCTGAAAATATTTATTGGGGTTAACAAAAGTGGTCAGATTGTCCATTTTCCCGTTCATAAGTACCTCGTCTAAGAATTTGCTCACGAGGGCCTTGTTTTCCTCTGTCTTATCAAGATCGATTATTTCGGTGGGACCGTCCAGCTGTGTGCGCCCGCTAGGGTTAGGCGGGGTTAGTTCTGAGAGATTATCCCAATGCTCGACGATCAGGCCATCTTCAAAGCGGAAAATATCAAAGCCCGCTTTGGGTCCGAAGAAATCATATTCAGTATGGGTGACAACGTAGTCGTCATCTGAAAAAGCGCGGACGACATTGGCTTTGAAGCCCTGCGGTGGCTTATTAGCCAGGACCTCACCAAATCCAGCCAAGCCATCGCCCACAGCCAGATTGTGTTGGATGTATTTATTGGGATTGATATAAGCAACTGGGCCTGGGTCGCCCGTATTGAGGCTCTCCAGAACAGCGACAGCTTTATCTTGATTTGTCATTTTATTTGTCTCCATTTGAGTTGGTGTTTCGGCTGACATTGTGTCGGTTGTGCAGGCTGAAACCATCGGAAGCATAGCAGCCGATATCATGAATGTTTTTAGAAGCTTCATATTACCCTCCAAAGCAATGACGGTGATTTATAAAATTTTTTGACGATTGAAAATGCCATTGAACAAAACAAACTGTTCGATATAATAAAACTATGTTGGATCAATTAAGATCATTGGGTGTTTTTGCAACTGTGGTTGAGGAGCAGTCTTTTCGTGGAGCCGGTGCAAAACTTGATCTATCTCCATCCGTGATCAGTCATCATATCTCCAAACTAGAAAAAGAGCTTGGAACCGCGCTGATATTGCGTTCTACGCGAAGCCTAACCCTCACCCAAGAAGGTGAAGCGTTGTACAAATCCGCGTCGGGCATGATGAGCCAAGCTAAGTCGGGTATTGGCGCACTTGTGCACCGGGCGGCAAGCGCTGTGATCGATTTCCGGATCGCCATGCCGGCCTTGCTGGCATCTCACCCTATATTTGAGCGAGTTGTTAGTTTTGCCAAAGAACAACCCGGAACCCATCTTCAAATTATGACCTCAGATAGAACGGTAGACCTGCTTAAGGGGCGGTATGACATAGCCATTCGAATGGGACGGCTAAAAGATTCTGAACTTAGGAGTCGAAAGCTTGCAGAAGATGAACGTCTTGCCGTCGCGTCTCCAAATTACATAGCCTTAAAGCCAAAGCTCAAAACGCCAGAAGGTCTGGAAGATTGGGACTTCATCCGTTTCACTCCGGTGCCCAGAGGTTTCAATTTTAGCAAGCCAGCCAAGCGCAAAGTCAGCATTAAGGAAAATTATTCGGTGACAACTGACAGCATTTATGCGGCCAAACATTTGGCTCTCTCTGACATGGGCGTCGCTGGTATTCCGGCCTCCTTCATCCAAAGGGAATTGGCCGAAGGGACGCTTATCAATGTAGTGCCGGGTTGGACCGGACAGACGCTTGGCATCTATGCGGTCTGGGCCAAGAATTCGGGCCTTAATCCCGTGCATAGAAGATTCCTCGAGTATTTAACTGTCCGCCTCTAACTGTTCTGCAGTGGAACTTGTATTTTTGGGGGTGGTCCGCGCGCGTGTAACAGCGTCGCGCTTCGAACACGGTGGCGTAGCTATGCCTAGTGTTCCGTTTAGTTGAAAAACCGCGAGAAATTCACCTTTCAATATGGGGCTACGTGGCTATAGTTCCGCCTATGTTTCGAGGGATCATTATAACTGTTTTAGGTCTGGGATTAATGGCCTGCCAAAAGAAGGCCGAGCCTGATCATGGCAATGAGGTTGACGTTATGGAAGTCGGCTCCGTTGAAACACTGCTGGGATATTGTGATCCGGTGCAGTCCGGTCCGGTAGCCATCCAAGAGGCCACTTTCCAGATGGGCGGACGGCTCTATCCAGAAGAAGGCCCGGTCCGCGAAATGCAAGTTGGGGCCTTTAATATCGACAGCACCGAAGTTACCAATGCGCAGTTTGCCGCCTTTGTCGAGGCCACCGGCTACGTCACCGATGCGGAAAAAGCGCAGCCCGGTTTTGATGTCGACGGCGGCGCTGTCTTTATGCAGCCAACAGAAGACTACCCGTCTTGGTGGCGCTTCATCGAAGGGGCAGATTGGCGGCATCCTCAAGGCCCTGACAGCTCGATCGAAGGCCGGGATCAATATCCTGTGGTTCAGGTTTCTTACAATGACGCCAAAGCCTATGCAGACTGGAAGGGGCGCCGCCTACCGACCGAAGCCGAATGGGAATATGCGGCCGGAGCCGGTGCGACGACAAATTTTGTCTGGGGCGACGAAAAAACACCGGGCGGCAAGGAACAGGCCAATACTTGGCAGGGCAATTTCCCGCTCGAAAACACGGCTGAGGATGGTCATTCCGGCCAAGCCCCTGTGGGGTGTTATCCGCCCAACAAATTCGGGCTCTACGATATGATCGGCAATGTCTGGGAGTGGACAGATACAATGTTTCAAGGGGGCGCAGGAATAGACGGCGGAGAAGCCGTCCATGTCATCAAGGGCGGGTCGTTTCTCTGTGCCGATAATTACTGTCGCCGTTACCGCTCCGCTGCCCGCCAGCCACAAGAAGTGGGTTTGCCCACTAATCATGTAGGCTTTCGAACTGTCGGCGATGTTGACGAATGATCAAAATAGACCATATCTAACCCCAATGAGTGACAAAAAAACAGACCGGCAAAAACGCGAGGAGCGTCTGGCCCAGAATTTACGGGATAATTTGCGGAGGCGCAAAGCGGCGGCGCGGAAGTCATCCAGCAAAGATAGGGATGACACTGCCTCTGAATCGTCATAATCGCTTCATGCTCATGCCCAGATAATCTGTCAGTCCATGGCTGGTTGAAATCATAATAATGGAAGAACGAAATGGACAGTATAGTCATTGAAGGCGGTCACCCTTTAAACGGTGAGATTGAAATTAGCGGGGCGAAAAACTCGGCCATTAAGCTACAGGCGGTTTGTCTGCTGACCGACCAAAAGGTCGTGCTCAACAACATGCCACGCTTGCGCGATACCCGGTTTATGGGGCAATTGCTGGCCCATATGGGCGTTGATGTCGAAGAAGGGCCCGGGGCGCAGATGACCCTTCATGCTAAAAGCCTGGCTTCGACCACGGCGCCTTATGATCTGGTGCGCAAGATGCGGGCGACCTTTAACGTGCTCGGACCTTTGGTGGCGCGCGCGGGCAAGGCGAAAGTCTCCCTGCCGGGTGGTTGTGCCATCGGCGCGCGGCCGGTTGACCTACATCTCAAATCCCTGGAAGCCTTGGGGGCCCATATCACGCTTGACGAAGGCTATGTCATTGCTGATGCCAAAGACGGCTTGCGCGGCGCGGAAATTACGTTCCCGTTTATCAGTGTGGGCGCAACCGAACATACAATCCTCATGGCGGTACTCGCCAAAGGTAAGACCGTCCTGAATAATGCGGCGCGCGAGCCGGAGATTGTCGATCTGGCTGAATGCCTGAACGCCATGGGGGCCAAAATCAGCGGGGCGGGGCGCTCACAGATTGAAATCGAAGGGGTGAAGTCGCTTGGCGGTGTCACCTATAGCGTGGTGCCAGACCGGATCGAAGCGGGGACCTATGCGCTGGCTGCGGCGACAGCCGGCGGGAAGGTGACGCTCCGTAATCTCCGTCATGATCATCTAGGCTCACTATGGCCATTGATCGCGCAGGCCGGAGCTGATGTAGAGCTCAAGAAAGATCATGTGATTATCTCGCGTAATGGTAGTGGCCTGCGGGCCGTGGATATGGAGACCCAGGCCTATCCGGGGTTTCC
>CALDSY010000159.1 GCA_937924355.1 uncultured Caulobacterales bacterium | reverse complement strand
TTGGAAAGCGTGCCTACAAGCTCTTTGACGGCGTCACGGGCTGTATCGGCATTTTGCATGAGCACCGCAATAACAGACGCCACATCCACATTGCCGTGATCTGGATGCCAGCAATCATAATCCGTGACCATGGCCATGGTCGCATAAGGGAGCTCGGCTTCGCGGGCGAGCTTGGCTTCGGGCATATTGGTCATGCCGATCACATCACAGCCCCATTGGCGGTACATATGGCTCTCGGCCTTGGTGGAAAATTGCGGACCTTCCATAGCCAGATAAGTGCCGCCCCTATGAACGGTCACGCCGGCCTTGACGGCCGCATCACCGGCCAGTCCAGACAAGCGCATACAGACCGGGTCCGCCGTCGAGACATGAGCGACCATGCCCGTTCCGAAAAATGATTTCTCTCGATTAAATGTACGATCGATAAACTGGTCCACCATGACAAAGTGGCCCGGCGCGTAATCTTCTTTCAACGAACCCACGGCGGAAATGGAGAGCACATCGGTGCAGCCTGCCCGCTTGAGCGCATCGATATTAGCGCGGTAATTGACATCGCTGGGCGAGAGGCGGTGGCCGCGACCATGTCGAGGCAAAAATCTGAGTTTAACACCGGCCAGCTTTGCAAACAGGATATCGTCCGACGGCATGCCCCACGGCGTTTCGATAGTTATCCACTCCCGGTGCTCCAATGCCTCCATATCGTAAAGGCCAGAGCCCCCTAATATTCCGATTACCCATTCGCTCATTTCGATCTCCAACTATATCAGGGACTTAAACATGACATGTGCATCCACATAGCCAAGTTCTCTATGATTGAAAGCTCCGGGCAGCGTGCCAATTATGTCAAATCCTTGGGACTGCCATAGCCGAACCGCGCCGTGATTCGAACTCACAACAAGGTTATATTGCATACCGCGATAGCCTTGTGTTCGGGCAATATCTTGCGATCTTTGGCACATCTGCGTGGCAATGCCCTGCCCGCGAAAAGCCGGATCGACTATATATCCGCAATTGCAAATATGCGCGCCCAGGCTTTCAGAATTTGGGCGAATATAAAAGGTTCCGCAGACCGTGCCTGAGTTTGTATCGATCGCAACAAAAGTCGTTTTATCTGATGCGAACCAGTAAAGCTTTGCATCGGTCTCACTTACATCCATTGCGACGGGATAGCTCTCCCCGGCGGCGAAAACAGGCTGCAAGAAGGACCAAATTTCGGGCCAGTGTTTATCCGGCTGGCATAGAATGATACGAAACATGATGCCTCTTAAACAAAAAAAAGCCCGGCGCAAACCGGGCTCTTTTGAATGTGTTCTAAAAGCTTAGTGCTTTACGTTGCGCCAGACTTCTCTGTAGGCAAAGAACAGTAAACCCGCGAGAATAAGAAGATAGATCATCACTGATAATCCGAGGCTCTTACGGGCTTCCATTTTTGGGTCGGCTGTCCACATGAGAAATTCTGTGACGTCCTTGGCCATCTGTTCGCGCGTGGCTTCCGGTGGTTGAATTTCTTTGACTGAGCCGTCTTTGTTTTGAACCTTGATGACTTCATAGTCGACTTTGCCGTCAAACAACTGGTCAGGCATAGCAACCTTGGTACCCAGAAATTTGTTGTACATATTGTCGTCTTTGTCATAGCCGAGCAGGAAGCTGTAGATATGGTTGGCTCCGTCCGGACGGGCTTTAGCCATGACAGAAAGATCCGGCGGGGCTTTCCCGAAATTGGCGGCAGCCGCCGCAACACTATTCGGATAAGGCGACGGAAATTTGTCGACAGGTTTGCCGTCACGCGGCAGATCTTCGCCCGTATCCCAGTCAATATCTTGGATCGGCACAGGGTAGTTTTTCGCGATATATTTCACGACCGGGTTATCAATCGGGTTCGGGTATTTTTTATCGTAAAAAGGTCCGCCTTTATCACCCAGGTGACGGAATGACATGAACTTCAGCTGGTGGCAGGAAGAACAAACCTCTTGATAGACCTGATAGCCGCGCTGCATGGCGTGCCGGTCATATTTTCCAGTGAAGCCGTTAAAACCCCATTCGACTTGCTTTTTGTATTTGGCGTCGCCGCCGCCGGCCGCTTCAGCGACCTTCACACCGGCAAATGCGGCCAAGCCTAGCGCTGTGGCGGCGACCAAGGCTGTCTTAAACGTCAGTCTCATGATGCCGCTCCTCCCGAAGACGCCCCTCCAAGAACGGATTTGGTTATGGATTCCGGCAGCTCTTTGGGTTTCTCAATCATGCCCATAATCGGCAGGATCAAGAGGAAGTAAGCAAAGTAGTAAAGCGTAGAAATTCGTGACAACCATAAGAAGTTCAGACCCTTGTCCTCACCCATAGGGATCGCGATATCTGACGGCGTCGCTGCACCGCACCACCCCAGGATAAAGGAGTTGATCAGGAACAGGATGAACCAGATGCGGGTCACTGGGCGGAAACGCATGGAGCGCACTTTGGATGTATCCAGCCATGGCAGGATAAACAGAACGGCAATGGCTCCAACCATCAACAGCAGCCCCATGAGCTTGTCTGGCACGGCCCGGAGGATGGCGTAGAACGGCAGGAAGTACCATTCGGGAACAATATGCGCCGGTGTCGCCAGCGGATCAGCTTCGATATAATTATCGGCGTGGCCAAGGGCATCGGGATAATAGAAGATAAAGAAGGCAAAAATCAGTAGGAATACCACCACGGCGAAGGCGTCCTTCACGGTGTAATAAGGGTGGAATGCCAGCGTATCTTCTTTGGATTTCGGCTCAATGCCCACAGGGTTGTTCTGTCCGGCGTGATGCATGGCCCAAACATGGAGCCCCACAACGGCGGCAATCACGAAAGGCAGCAAGAAATGCAGGGCAAAGAAGCGGTTCAGGGTCGGATTATCCACTGAATAGCCGCCCAAAATCCATTGCTGCAGGCTATCGCCCACAAAGGGCACCGCCGTAAAGAAGTTTGAAATCACGGTCGCGCCCCAGAAGGACATCTGTCCCCAAGGCAGAGTGTAGCCCAAAAAGGCCGTCGCCATCATAATCAGGTAGATAATACAGCCCAAAATCCAGATCATTTCCCTGGGCGCTTTGTAGGACCCGTAATAGAGCCCCCTGAACATGTGCACATAGACAGCAAAGAAAAACATGGCCGCGCCAACCGCATGCATGGGCTGGATCAACCATCCAAACGGTACATCTCGGCGAATGCGCTGAACGTCGGCAAAGGCCACGTCCACATTGGCCGTGTAGTGCATGGCCAGAATGACACCCGTAATGATCTGCACCATCAAGCAAAGAGTCAGAATACCCCCAAAGGTCCACCAGTAATTTAGATTACGGGGACTGGGGTAAGTCATAAAATCGGCGCCCATCCGAATAATCGGGAGACGCTTGTCGAGCCATTTGGTGACGCCGTATTTTGGTTCGTAAGTAGAAAGATGTCCGCTCATGATTAACCGACCTTGATCACTGTATCAGAGATAAATTCATAGGGTGGAATAACGAGATTCTCGGGCGCTGGTCCCTTACGGATACGGCCCGCCGTATCGTAGTGCGACCCATGACATGGGCAATACCAACCGCCATATTCGCCGAGCGCGTCAACCTTGCCCTGCTCGCCAATTGGCACGCAACCAAAGTGCGTACAAACACCGACCATGACCAGAAACCGGGGGTCAAGCTTGCCCGCTTTGTTGGGCATCAGGCGCTCATTATCTGTTGCCGGATCTGGGAGTGTTGCCACATCCACAGCTTCGGCCTCGGCAATTTCTTCGGGTGTTCTGTGACGAACAAAGACCGGCTTACCGCGCCAAAGAGACTTAACTTGCGACCCCTCGTCGATATTGGATAGATCGATTTCGATGGAACCAGCCGCCTTGGTATCGGCCGCCATACTCATTTGCGTGACAAGAGGCCAGCCAATGGCGCCGGCACCTACCGCGGCGACTGCACCGGCGGCAATGTAGATAAAATCGCGCTTCTCTTCGTCTACGTGATCATGTGAGTGTTCGGTGTCAGACACGGGAGAATCCCTTCCATTTTACACATGTAATTTCGAGCGTGGTAATAAACATTTTGTGTTTAAAAGGCTAATTTTTAATCGCGGCACAACGCCGCAAGCTTTATCGAGCAAAGCCCGGAAGCCTTCTAAATTCAATGATGTTTTCGGATAAATATTCATAGCGGGGCACGTCCAGATCACTTTTGATGCCACCGCCCCTGACATGTCGGCCCATTAAGTCAAAATAGGCACCGCAACAGGTACAATACCAAGCCACGTCCTCACGCCCGTCTCTGTACGAATACTCATGAGCATGGCTCAGATCTACGAGGATGCAGCCTTCTCTGGGGCATGCCGCACTATAAATCTGAAACCTGCCCTTATCCCCTCCCACGAAATCTAATTCTTTGTCCGTGAGGTGCCTGATACGGATGAGCTGACCATTGACTAGAACTTTGACATTCTTTCCGGGCTTTATGGTGGACAAATTGACGGTTATATGCGGCAATGAATCACCACCCGGATTCAAATGGCCGAACACCGGTATGAGTGTTGCACCCAATCCGGCGGCCACCGTGACGCCTGTCGCGACAAAAATGAAATTACGTCTGGTTTGGTTTGATTTGTCCACGCTTGCAGCCTAGCAAGGCGCCCATTGAAAACAAGAATACGGATCGTCGCAAAATGAAGGTCACATTATATCAGCCCGATATTGCCCAGAACCTGGGTGCGGCTATGCGGCTCTGCGCCTGTTTTAATGTGCCGCTCGGCATAATTGAACCCTGCGGCTTTCCTTTGTCAACCAAGGCCCTTCGCCGAACAGCCATGGATTACGGCGATGCCGACACGCTAATCCGGCATAAGAGCTGGGAGAGATTTCAATCGTCCAATCCCGGCCGAACTGTTCTTTTTACCACGCAAGCGGCCGAACGCCTGGAGCGTTTTGAGTTTCAGCCGAGCGATCATCTATTGTTTGGGCGGGAGAGCGCCGGCGTTCCAGAAGATGTGCACGCGTCTGTCGACAGCCGTGTGATTATCCCCCTAGGACCGGATGTGCGCTCATTTAACCTCGCCACAAGTGTCGCCATTGGTCTATACGAAGCCCTGAGGCAAACAAATGGACTGCCGTAATGAGTTTTGATCAAAAGAAAGAGCGCGCCGCCAACTGGTTTCGCGAATTGCGCGACACCATATGCGCCGAGTTTGAAGGGCTGGAGCTTGAAGCCTCCGACAGTCTCTACGGTCCTAATCCAAGCAAGTTCGAGTATGAAGACTGGCAGCGCAAGGGAGATGGCGGCGGCGGCACAGGGGGCATGCTGCGCGGACGGCTTTTTGAGAAATGCGGGGTCCATATATCTGTGGTGCACGGCGAGTTTGAAGGCGAAATGCGCGAGACTGTGCCCGGTGCCAAAGATGATCCACGGTTCTGGGCCGCCGGTGTCAGCCTGATCGCCCATCTGACCAACCCGCACATCCCAGCCGTGCATATGAATACACGTTATATCGTGACCACCCAGGACTGGTTTGGCGGCGGCGCGGATTTAACGCCAACTCAAAACGTCGCCCGGACGCAGGATCACCCCGACGCTCTCGCATTCCACGCTGGTATGCAAACGGCTTGTGACGCTCATGACTGCGCGGATTATGAAAAATATAGACAATGGTGCGATGACTACTTCCACTTGAAACACAGGGACGAGCCTCGCGGCATTGGCGGCATATTTTACGACCGCCATAATAGCGGCGATTGGGACGCGGATTTTGCTTTCACGCAAGATGTAGGTCGTAATTTTCTAAAAACCTATGCGGAGATCGTTCGCAGCCGCATGGACGAGCCCTGGACCGAAGCCGACCGGGAAGAGCAGCTAATCACCCGCGGGCGATATGTAGAGTTTAACCTGCTTTATGACCGGGGCACCACCTTTGGTCTGAAAACGGGCGGCAATGTCAAAACCATCCTGTCCTCCATGCCCCCTGTTGTGAAGTGGCCATAAACTACGCATAAAAAAAGAGGCCCGAAGGCCTCTTTAAATAATTCAAATCTCAAATGGTCTTAGTTGACGCAAACGTCGTAAACGTCACTTGATGTCCGAGCAATGTCACCACCGTCAGAACAACCACCCAAAAGGACAACACCAGCTACGTGTGGTGACGCCATGGACGTACCGGAAATCGAACGATATCCGCCGTCTTTCCAAGTTGAATTAATGGCAGAACCAGGCGCGATCCAATCAACAGGTGGTTGGCCATAGTTTGAGAAGCTGGACCATCCATCGCTAGATGTAGATGACGCAACAGTCAAAATATTTGGACCATTTGCAGAAGCTGGTGAGCCGCTTGTGAAGCTTGAGTCGTTACCTGCGGCTAGAACGAATGTCGTCCCGCCAGCTGCAGCTGCCTCAACAGCGTCGTTAAGCGCTTGCGAGAAACCACCGCCCAAGCTCATATTGGCAACTGAGCAATTGGTCGAGGCCACATGGTCAACACCAGCAATAACACCAGATGTCGAACCAGAGCCACGGGCTCCGAGAACTTTGATCGGAATAACAGTCGCGCCAGCAGCAACGCCGATAACACCGACTTCATTGTCAATGGCAGCAATTGTACCTGCTACGTGAGTACCGTGACCATTCCCGTCATCCATTCCGGCGTCCTTGCCCTTTGTAAAGGCAGAGAACCCTTGAGACGCATCGACGTTCAGATCAGGGTGATCCAAGTCGATTCCAGAGTCTAGAACACAGGCAACGCCATTGGAAGCTACACCACCGTTTACACGGGTGATACCCCAAGGAGTTGTTTGAGCGGGACCAGTGGTACCACCGTCACCGCCGCCGCCTGGACCTTTCCCTGGAGGGCGTGGCATTGCGCGCATCATGCCATCGGCTTCGAAATAGGCGATGCGTGGATTGTTGGCAGCGAGACGCTCAGCAGCTGTCGCTGACATGCGAGCTGAGAAACCTTTAACTGCAGTAGAATAAGTGTGACCCAAGGCACCACCAGCGCGATTTACGGCTTGGTTGGCGAGGCCAGGAGCTTCAGCACCTGAAACAGAGTCGTCGAATACGAAAATCCAGCTTTCCTGCGCATTGGCATTCGCTGACATGGCCGCAGTTAACGCGATACCTGTTCCGATAAGGGCTGCTTTTTTGAAAATCGTCATGCTTGTTTTCCTCCCGAAATTGCAAAGACCGCGCTTTGTTACGGAAGGCTTTATGAATGTCAAATGGGCAATTCACATTAGGGAAAATTTTCCCTTAACGGCCCATAATAGAAGAATTATATTCCAAAATTCCGGGCTGGAATTATGGCGAAAACAGACGCATATGCACCAAATTGCGTATTTTTCACCATTTTATTCCAACTTTAACGTGATTTAGGGTGAATCATGCCAAGCGCCGTGAGAAGTTTGGCCTTATCGGCTTCGAAACCACTCCTTATCCACAGCTCTTTGAGAGCTCTCAGGATTTTACCCATTTCCGGCCCATCTTTGACACCGTGTTCTTTCAAATCTCGACCTTTGAGCGGAAACTCGGGAATCGGCCAGTCGCGGGCAAACCGGGCCTGCCGAACCCACTCTGCGGCCACAATCGGATCCGTTTCTCCCGCCGCTCTGATGATCATGCGGTCATAGGCCGTTTGGGGCGTACTGGCGTAAATCCCCTGTTTGAAGGTCCGCTCAGCCATATCCGGCGAAAACGCCACTTGATTGCCGGCCCAGGACAATAACCGGGCCCGTTCAATGTTAGAAATCTTCAATCGTTTTGCCAGACCCGCCATCGCCAACTCATCCCGACCAGACATAGACATTAAACGCAAAAGTGGATCAGGCTCTATATTATGGTGCGCCTCTAACGATTGCATCAACGCCAGCCCTTCTGCGTTAGAACTTTCCGGCAAAACGACGGTTAAAATATCATTGGTCAACATGATCTGTACCGCGCGTGACGGCTTGGGCGCCGCCAGCATTTTCTTGATCTCGGCCCAGACCCGTTCTGAGGACAGTGATTTTAGCCCGGCCCGGTTTTCCCGGCAGGCTTTGAGGGCTGCCGCATCGATTTTGCTGTCGCCCGCATACCAGGCCAAAAACCTGAAATATCTGAGGATACGTAAATAGTCTTCACGCACCCGGGCATCCCCATCGCCGACAAAGTTAAACTTACGGGATTTAACATCCTCCAGACCTTTCCCCGTCGGATCATAGACTTGACCTTCCCGGTCAGCGTAAAGCGCGTTTATGGTGAAATCCCGACGGATTGCATCCTCGGCCCAATCTTTGGTGAAGGCGATAACGGCGCGGCGACCATCGGTTTGGACGTCTTTGCGCAGAGATGTGATTTCAAATGGTTCCCCATCGACCACGGCCGTGATGGTCCCATGGTCGATACCCGTAGGTACTGTCTTTATGTTTGCCGCCGTTAGCCGGTCTTGGACGTCTTTGGGTTCAAGCTGTGTCGCCAAATCAATATCACCAATTGGCTCACCCATAATGGCATTGCGCACACACCCCCCGACAAAACGGGTCGAGCCCTCCGGCAATGCAGCCATAATGGCCTCGACGTTCTCTGAAACGAGCCATGTGTGGGCTTTCAGATCAAGCCTCATGACTAAAACTCCGTTGGTAAACCCGGTATATCATCATGGCGGTCATCCCCCAGAGGTTTCGGTGAACGCCGTTTGGTTCATCATAAGGCATATCGTAGAGGCGGTGTTCGCGGCCATCGAAGAAAACGTCGCGAGGCACATGATTGTTCGGATTCATCAAAAACGCGAGCGGGATTTCGAAAAGATCCGCAACCTCTCTTGGATCGGGCTTCATGCGCGCCTGTGGATCGATAATGCCCACATAAGGCGTTACTCGATATTCGGTCACCGCATTAAAGGACGGCAATCGACCAATAAGACTAATTTGATCTTCAACCAGGCCGATCTCTTCCCAGGTTTCCCGGTAGGCTGCGGCCCGCGCGGATTCGCCGATCTCGATTTTCCCGCCCGGAAAACTGATTTGTCCGGGGTGGCTCGGCATGGTTTCCGGTCGCTGGGTCAAGATGACTTGCCATTCATCGCGTTTCACAAGCGGCATCAGCACGGTAGCGCGGCGCTGGCCTTCGCGTTTGATCGCATCGTCATCACCGGTGATCTCAACAGGTAGCAAGGCAGAGCGAATTTTCTCAATGGGGTCGGTCATATGGATCCAAGGGGGAAATAGGTGCCCGAAGCCCAAATGCCAAGCTCTCCATCCTCTTTTTCCACGGCATGGTCGACCAGCTCGTAAAAAACCGGCCGGGTCATCAGAGCCTCCAACCGTCCTCGCACGGAAACAAACGGGCGCGGCTCTCCGTTTCCTTTATCTATTTCAATCCAGATGGGTCGGTCGGCACCAGCCTCAACCACCTCGTCCATGTTGGTTGTAAAGAAGACACGCTGATCTGAACCTTCGCCTTCCACATCAACGCGGATAGCTGTGAAGTGGGCCGCATCGACTTCTATCCGGATTTTTTCAACGGGCGTGACCAGGTAAGTCTCACCGTCATCATCTTTGCGCAAAATGGACGCGAACAACCGAACCAGCGGCTCGCGGGTAATGCGCGTGCCCTCATGCCACCAACTGCCATCCGCTTTGATGCGCATATCCATTTCGCCGCAATATTCAGGATTCCATTTATCAACGGGGCGTTCGCCATCCCCATCCGCTTGCGCTCGCGCAGATTTGATTAACTGTGAAAGGTCAAACCCCTCTTTTTTGCTGCTTTTTAATGATTCAGGCATGGACTTTTTCTTATCGATTTTTACTGTTTAATCCAGTAGTCAGCGTCGTAACTAAATCTTATTACGATATTTCAACAAAAAGAGACCGTATGACCGATAAAATTTCAGCAGCGCTTGAGAAAAAAGCGCTGGCTGCAGGTGACAAACTCGCCAAAGCCAAGTCCAGTATTCAAAACGTGATTCTCGGCCAGGACGAGGTCGTCGACCTATCTCTCGCGGCAATTTTGTCTGGTGGTCATGCTTTATTGGTTGGTGTCCCCGGGCTAGCGAAGACTTTGCTCGTTGAAACGCTTGGGACCGTGCTCGGCATGGACAATAACCGGGTGCAATTTACTCCTGACCTTATGCCGTCAGATATTATCGGTTCTGAGGTGCTTGAGGAATCGGCGAAAGGCAAGCGGTCCTTTAAATTTATCCAAGGGCCTTTATTCAGCCAGCTGCTCATGGCCGACGAGATTAACCGCGCTTCCCCGCGCACCCAATCCGCGCTCCTACAGGCGATGCAAGAACGCACGGTGACGGTTGCCGGTCAACACTATGAACTGCCCAAACCTTTTCACGTTCTGGCAACACAGAATCCAATCGAGCAAGAAGGCACCTATCCCCTACCCGAAGCACAGCTTGACCGTTTTCTTGTGCAGATAGATGTGGACTTCCCAGATCTGGAAACAGAAAAACAAATTCTGATTGCCACAACAGGCTCCAAAGACGCCAAGGCCACCAAGGTGCTGACGCCAAAGGCCCTGATCGAGATGCAAGCGCTAGTGCGTGAAATGCCCATCGGCGAATCCGTTGTCGACGCCATTTTGAAACTGGTTCGTAACGCCCGACCTGATCAAACCAACATTGATAGTATCAAAGAACATGTTGCCTGGGGCCCAGGGCCCCGCGCTGGACAGGCGCTTATGCTCACCAGCCGCGCCCGCGCCTTGATGGATGGCCGCCTGTCACCCTCTATTGACGATGTTCTCGCGTTAGCCGGTCCCGTCCTGCAACACAGAATGGCCCTGACGTTCGCGGCTCGCGCTGATGGCGTGACCATTGGGGATACGATTTCACGTCTCAAGGACGCCATCGCTTAGGTGGCGCAAAAAATGGCTCAAACCGCCGACAAACATATCCAGCTTCGCCGCCGCTCTGAACGGCTGGCGTCGAGCTATCCGGACCTGCTCGCCGAAGCTGAGCGGGTGGCGGCTGTTGTGGCACAGGGTGTTCATGGCCGCCGGCGCGCGGGTCAGGGCGAAACCTTCTGGCAGTTTCGAAATTATGATCGCTCGGACGCCGTGAGCGATATTGATTGGCGGCGATCAGCTCGGGGTGATCAGTATTTCGTCCGCGAAAACGAATGGGAAGCCGCCAATACGGTCTTCTTCTGGCGGGACGGCAATCCCGGCATGGACTGGCAATCTTCCAAAGAGCTCTCAACCAAACAAGACCGGGCCACTGTCATCTGTATGGCTTTGGCCAGTCTATTGATGCGCTCTGGCGAACGTTGCGCGGTGCTGGGCGAGTCCGAACGGCCCCGTTCTGGACGATTGGGTCTGGAGCGGATCACCAAACGCCTCGTCCAATCTGAGGGACCTTACGCGAATTTGGACGGAAAATTGCCGTCCCATGCCCAACTAATCATTGCGTCAGATTTTCTGGAAGATCCGGATGTTTGGAAAACCCGCTTGACCCGCCTCGCCGGTCGTCCTGTGAAAGCTATCCTTTTGCGGATCGTTGATCCGGCCGAACAAGTGTTCCCTTATAAAGGCCGTCTAGAAATGATGATGCCGGGTCCAACCAAAGCTGCGCCCTTCATAGTTGGACGGGCGGAAAAAGCCAAAGATGCCTATCGCCGCAAATTTGAGGCCCACGGCGCAGCGATCTCGGACATGGCCCGCCGCCTCGGTTGGCCGGTCATTACCCACCAAACAGACAATCCGGCAAATGTGGCGCTGACCTCGCTCTACATGGCTATAAGCGGAGAAGTCTGATGACATTGGGACCGCTGACATTCTTGGCCCCGCTGGCCTTATTGGGCTTATTGAGTCTACCGCTTATCTGGTGGCTTTTGCGGATAACGCCGCCCAAACCGATTCAACAAATATTCCCGCCCCTTCGCATTCTAAAAGAGGTCGAAACCGAAGAGGAAACGCCGAACAGCACACCGCTTTGGCTGTTATTATTTCGCCTGATCATGGTTGGCCTCATCGCCATTGCGCTGGCTCAGCCGTTTCTGACACGGCCTGAAGGAATTGAAACCCGGCCAGTCGTTCTTGTCGTCGATAATGGCTGGGACGCTGCCGGCAATTGGCCAAAAATCACCAAAGAGGCGGAAAACCGCATTGCGGATGCGCGCCGCAAAGAGGTCAAAGTTCTCTTATTGACGACGGATAGCGATTTGGCGGAAGCCGGGTTTGAAGACCCGTCTGATGCCCTAAGAAAGATCAAATCTCTATCACCCAAACCCGCACCCAATCGTCCGGCTGACCTGGCAAAGAAACTGACTGAATTAGAATTCTCTGATGCGGATGTTTACTGGCTGTCGAGCGGCATTCAAACCGAAGCGCAACAAGACCTAGTCAACGCCATGTCCAAAGGCCACTCCTTAAATGTGTTGTCACCGGCCAGCGCCGTTTTGCCCTTAGCACCAGGGGAGTTAGAAGAAATCGCCGATGGGCTTCGAACACAATGGCATCGTCCTGACAGTAATGGTCTGCGCAGCACAGATGTGACGGCGCACGGCAAAGATGGCCGCATTATATCTCGTGCAACCATTACATTTTCACCGGGTCAAACATCCGCCGAAGCTGTGATGAAACTCCCAACAGAACTTCGCAGTCAGATTGCAGCCTTTCGAGCCACGGATAGCGTGACGGCAGGGTCCACGCGACTGCTGGATGATAGCTGGGGGCGACCGCTCATCGGTGTTTTGACAGAAAATCAAGACGTTTCAAATCCGTTATTGTCTGAACCTTTTTATGCTGAAACCGCGCTTAAGCCCCATGCCGACGTTTTCCGGGGTACCCTCGAAGATATCCTGCCCCTGGCCCCTAGTGTTATTGTTATGCCAGATGCCTCGCGGAGTGATTCCAAGGAAGTCCGGGAATTCGTGGAAAATGGCGGCTTGTTAATCCGGTTTGCCGGACCAAAGCTGGCGCAGAAATCCGACGATTTTATACCCGTACGCCTACGCTCAGGTGGCCGGGCGCTTGGCGGCGCGCTAACTTGGGAAGAGCCGCAGAATTTTTCCGAATTTGCGCCGGAGAGCCCGTTTTTCGGTTTGGAAATCCCGGGCGATATTCAGGTCAAACAACAAGTCATGGCCGAACCGGGAGCAGAAACAGACAGCCGTACCTGGGCCCGCCTAGAAGACGGTTCTCCCGTTGTTACGTCAAAGGAAGTTGGATTTGGACGGATTATCCTGTTTCATGTCACAGCCCATCCAGAGTGGTCTAATATCCCGGTCAGTGGTCTCTACGTCGATATGTTAAACCGTCTGCTTAGTCTTGCCAAAGCGTCCAGCGCCGCCAATGCCCAAAGTTCATCCTCGGGAGATTGGGCCCCGGAACGCGTCCTGAACGGCTATGGGCGTCTAATGACACCCGGCATTTTCACCAAACCTATTCCGTTTGACGGATTTGAGACGGTCGAAATATCAAAAACCCATCCTCCCGGACTTTACCGGCAGGGGCCGCGCCGACAGGCACTCAATATTATCACGGATACAGCCAAGTTTCAGGGACTTGGCGAGATTAAAGGCGCAAATCGAATGACCTATGGGGCGACAACAGAAAATAATCTGGGCGGAACATTACTCTGGCTCGGCCTGCTTATGCTGGCCTTTGACGCGATACTGGCGATTTATGCGTCGGGGCGTATGCGCGGGCTTCGGTCCCGGCTGCGTCTGTCACCCAAGGCAACGGCGACAGTCCTTTTGACAGGCTTTTTCCTGGCGTTATCGACCAACCCTGCAAATGCACAGCAGGACGATCACTTTGCGGACGCGCTAGACCTGCGTCTGGCTTATGTTTTAACGGGGGATTTCTCGGTCGATAACACCAGTGAGAATGCCATGGAAGGCCTTGCTAAAGTCTTGAACGACCGGACCACCATTGAACCGGTTGGTGTGCGAGGAGTCGACCCGGCCTCCGATCCCCTTATATTTTATCCATTTTTATATTGGCCTGTGGATCGCGATGCGCCTGCTTTGAATGATGATGCCATCAAGGCATTGAATGATTACATGGCGGGCGGCGGCTCCATCGTGTTTGATACGCGGGACAGCGGCGATGACTTTTTATCTGTAGGCCAACCTCACCCTGGATTGAAACGCATCACCGATAGCCTGGAAATCCCGTCCTTAAATGAAGTCCCCGAAGATCACGTCTTGAACAAGAGTTACTATCTTATCGATCTTTATCCCGGGCGATGGGCTAATGGCCGGGTCTGGGTGGATCGCAATCAGACCGGCGCCGCGCGTGACGGTGTCTCCAGCGTCATCATTGGCGGCAATGACTGGGCCGCTGCCTGGGCGTTTGAGGCCGATAATTATTATTTGGAGATCGAACGGGATATCCCAAAGCAGCGGGAAATGGCTCTGCGGTTCGGCGTCAATCTGGTCATGTATACGCTGGCCGGCAATTACAAAGCCGATCAGGTCCACGCCAAAGCCTTAATTGAACGCCGCTCCATTCGGGACCGTCAGCCGCAAAACCTTGACGATGAGGATGACGGTGACAGTAAGGATGATAGCGAAGAAACAGGAGACGACGAATAATGTCTTGGCTCCCAAATATCGCATTCGATCCGCTGGTATCATCTGTCTGGATTGCCGTCATAGTCTTTCTGGCCATTCTGGCAGCCGCGATCGGCGGCATCAGCAAGCTGCGCAGTTTCTTATTTAGAACCCTGGCCGCTTTGTTTCTGGCTGTGGCACTCCTGAATCCTCAAACAGTTGAGGAGGAACGCGAAACTTTGCCGGATGAAGTTCTGGTTATTGCGGATAAAAGCGAAAGCGCCACTCTGGGCGGGCGCGACCAGAAAGTCGAAGACATTATCGAAAGCCTGGGCAAAGGCCTGGAAACCGTTGAAAATCTCGAAGTGACACTCATTCGGTCAGCGAAAAATGATGACGGAACCAAGTTGATGACCGACATGGTTGAGGCCCTCTCAGCGCTGCCGCAAAATCGGCTTGCCGGCGTTATTGCGATCACGGATGGGCAGATCCATGACATTCCCAAAAACACTGAAAATCTTTTACCAGACGGCGTTCCCTTTCACGCGCTTGTGCTCGAAGACCCGGATAGTCGGGACCGACGCATCAGCGCCATTGTGGCGCCGCGTTTCGGTCTGGTTGGAGAACAAACCGACTTTGAAGTTCAAGTCGATGATCCGGGTCATGAAGGCGAAACAGCCGTTATCCAGATCCGCGTAAATGGTGAGCTGGTTGCGCGTTTCCCTGCCACAATTGGCCAGCGGGTTTCCATTCCCATCAAGATTGAACGTCGGGGCACGAACACGGTTGAGCTTAATGTTGTGCCTGCGGACAATGAGTTAACGCTGAAAAACAATATTTTTGTGTCTGAGATTTCGGGCATTCGGGACAGTATGCAGGTTTTGCTAGTCACGGGTGAACCACACCGCGGCGGTCGCGCTTGGCGGAACCTCCTCAAAAGTGATCCGTCGGTGGAGATGGTACACTTTACGATTTTGACGGTTCCAGGGGTCAAGGAACGACGTGCACTGTCGACAGAGCTGTCATTGATTTCATTCCCTACGGCGCAACTCTTTGAAGAGAAACTCGATGAATTTGATCTGATTATTTTTGATCATTTCACGCGGCGGTCTTCGCCGGGTCGAAGCGGACGCATTACCCCGCTTCTGGACCCCTATTACGTACAGAACATTGCTGTCTATGTGGAAAATGGCGGGGCGTTGCTTATGGCGACCGGGCCCGGCTATGCCTCCGAAAATAGTATGTACCGCTCTGCCCTGGCGGCTATTCTCCCAGCCCGTCCGACCGGTGAAGTCGTAGAATATGCCTTCCGTCCAGAATTGACCGACAAAGGCAAACGCCATCCTGTCACCTCATCTTTCGAAGGGGCGCAAGCTGAAAACTGGGGTCAGTGGTTTCGTATTGTTGAAAGCGATGTGGCGAGCGGCCATGTTCTTATGAAAGGCCCCGGCGATGAGCCGCTTCTGATTATGGAAAAAGTTGGCGATGGCCGCGTCGGTATGTTGATGTCAGATCAGTCCTGGCTTTGGTCCAAGGGCTATGACGGCGGCGGGCCATATAGCGAGCTGTTCCGCCGAATGGCGCACTGGCTATTAGGTGAACCGGATCTGGATGCGGAAAAATTAACTGCCGTTATCAGCGGTGATGAGCTGGTAATAGAACGCGCGACTTTGTCTGATGACGTGGCCCGTGTTGAGGTACGCAAACCTGACCAAAGCGTAGAAATCGTCGAACTTAAGCCGGTCTCTGATGGTGTATTTCGCGGTACCGGATCAACCGCCGGACAAGGTGCCTATTTGCTCAAGTCTGACGACATTAGTACGGTCACCGCTCTGGGGGCATTAAACCCCAAGGAATTCAGTGTTTTGACGCCGACAATCGATATTGTAAAACCTTTGGCGGACGCGACTGGCGGCGGCGTTTTCAATGCCGCAAATAGCGGCGATGTCGTATCGGTTCGCCGTGTTGCCAAAGGCGGAAAAACTCGCGGCGATAACTGGATGGGTCTGATTGAGAACCAGCAATATGTTACCCGTAACTCAAGGCGCAAACCGCTAGCGCCGACTTTGCTATATTTTGTCCTAGCCATTGGCGCACTGGCGTTTGCCTGGCGCAGAGAAAGCCAATAAAGCCCGATCGCGCAGTTATTTAGGTCGTTAAATAAAGCTGTAACAATTCTGCTGTATGGATAGATAGAGTTTTGGTAGCTCCCGTTTTAGGCGAGCCGTGAATGAAGGAATAAGAAAATGCCTGGAATGAAAACCACTGCTTTAGCGCTTTTGGTCCCTGTCTTTTTGCTCGCCGGCTGCAAAACAACCGGTAAAGTCGTTTCGGCTCCGTTCAAAGGGGCATATGCCGTTGGCAAAGGCGCTGTAAATGTCACGGGTGCTGTTGGAGGCGCCGCTATCGATACGGGTAAATTTGTCGGCGGTGCTGCCATTGATACCGGAGAATTTGTTGGAAAAGGCGTCTATGGCGTCGGTAAAGGCATATATTATGTTGGAACCGTACCGGTTAAAATTACCGACGCAGCTCTGAATACGACAGAACGCATGTTACGAATGACCACCCAAATGGTAGACCTGACGGGGAAAACTGTAACCATCGCAAAAGATATCCAGGCTGTGCACCTTAATAATGAGCTGGCAAAAATTAAAGGTGCGAGGAATATTCTGAGCGTCCTGGTTGATGTGGCCCGCTAAAATCCAAATTACATTTACGTTATTGCTGCAGGGCCGACATTGTTTGTCGGCCCTTTTTGTGTTATGAAATGACAAATTGGAGCAAATTATGCGATCTCTATTGTCGACCATCATTCTTTCATCTGGCTTATTATTCGCAACACCTGCCTTGGCAAAGAACTCCAAGAAATTTGAAAACACCTACGCCGTCCCGGTCAACTCAGTCAAAGTTGAAGTGGTGTTGAGCGAAGATCTTCAGTGGCGCGCGAATAACCTTCCCAAAGATCGCAAAGACCGTGGCAGTGCCAGGAATAACCGCGATGGGTTTGGCGGAAACGGATTTTATGGCGAACGGGATCTTTCCAAATTGGTATCCCGGCTTGAAAAACGACTGGCAAAACAACTAGAGAAACGCGGCGTGACAATCGATCCAGAGTCAGAAAATGTCCTGAGAGTTACATTGGATGATGTGAGGCCAACCCATCCGACATTTAATCAAATGTCTAGAAACAGCAGCTTATCCATGCGTAGCGTCGCCCGCGGCGGAGCCTCTTTTGTCGCAAACCTCATTGCCAATAATGGTGAAGAACAGGGCGATATTTCTTACGCCTGGTATGAAAACGATATCTGTAATTCGGTCGGCACAACTTGGTCGGATACAAATCGGGCGATCGACCGCTTCGCTAAAAAGACGGCAAAATCCCTCGCCTGGAATTAGCGCTCATCCGTCAAGGCACACCGATCCATTTATGCGTTTGCAGGCTTAACCGCCACTGTGGATTGGTAAGACAATAGTCAAAAGCGGATTGCATATTTTCCCGCTGCTTTTCGTTGTCCAAAGGCTGCAGACAAAAGAATTGAAAATCCCATCCCTCAAATTGCTCTGGTTTGTTTTCAGGCTGCGGATAAACGAGTTTGAGTTCATGCCCGCTGGTCTGCACAATTTTCGTATTTGCCTTGGGACTAACGCAAATCCAGTCCACCCCGTCGGGGGCCTTCAAAGTTCCATTTGTCTCTATGGCAATTTTAAAACCTGCGTCATGCAGCGCCCGGATCAAGTCCGTATCGAGCTGTAGTAAAGGTTCACCGCCTGTACAGACGACCCAGGGCTGTCCCTTACCGTCTGGCCAAAGAAACTGAACTGCGTCGGCTAGCTGCTGTGGTGTTTTGAATTTTCCGCCGCCAGGACCATTCGTACCTATAAAATCCGTGTCGCAAAAATTGCAAAT
>CALDSY010000158.1 GCA_937924355.1 uncultured Caulobacterales bacterium | reverse complement strand
ACGATGCGCATGTCGACGCGTTTAGCAAAATCGAATAAGTCCTTGAAAGGACCCCCTTCTTTGCGCACGTCCACCAGGTGAACCATGGCTTCGACGCCCACATTTTTGATAGCCCCCAAGGCATAAAGAACCTTACCGTCTTCGACATCGAAATCGGCCTGGCAAGAATTTACACATGGCGAGACAATTTCGATTTCCATGCGCTTGGTTTCCTGTTGGAACTGCGCAAGCTTCTCTACATTGTTGATATCCAGGCTCATGATCGCGGCCATGAACTCGGTCGGATAAAAGGCTTTGAGCCACGCCGTCTGGAACGAGATCATGGCGTAGGCGGCCGCGTGGGATTTGTTAAATCCGTAACCCGCGAACTCGTTCACCAATTCAAAGATATGATCGGCCAGATCTTCGTCAACGCCTCGTTCCTTTGCCCCTTGCACAAAACGAGATTTTTGCTGGGCCATGACGGCTTTATCTTTTTTGCCCATGGCCCGGCGCAATATATCCGCTTCGCCAAGCGAGTACCCCGACAGGACTTGGGCGATTTGCATAACCTGTTCCTGATAGATGATGATCCCGTAAGTTTCCTTGAGGATATCTTCTAGATCTGGATGCGGAAATTCGATCTTAATGCGCCCAAATTTACGATCCACATAAGTATCGATATTCTTCATAGGCCCTGGACGATAAAGAGAGATCAGAGCGGTCAGCTCTTCGATGCTGTCAGGGGCCATCTTTCGAAGTACGTCGCGCATCCCCGAACTTTCCAATTGGAACACACCGGCTGACAGACCTTCGGCCAAATTTTCATAGGCTTTAGGCGTATTGGTATCGAGCTTTTCCAGCTCAATTTCCGCGCCCGATTTCTCCGCATATTTAATGGCACGATAAATAACGGTCAGGGTTTTCAGACCAAGAAAATCAAATTTTACCAATCCGGCTTTTTCGGCCCATTTCATGGTGAATTGTGTCGCTGGAATTTCCGAGCGCGGATCCCGGTAAAGCGGAATAAGCTCGGTTAAAGGCCGGTCACCGATCACCACGCCGGCGGCGTGTGTCGAGGCGTTTCGGTAGAGGCCTTCTAGTTGCAAGGCAATCTCTAAGAGTTCTTTGATAACGGGCTCTGAGTCGCGCATATCGCGCAGGCCCTGCTCCATGCCTATGGCCTGCTCTAGGGTCACTGGATTGGCCGGGTTAGACGGAATCAACTTGGCCAGACGGTCCACCTGCCCTAGCGGGACTTGTAGAACACGGCCAACATCGCGGACGACCGCCCGGGCTTGTAATGTACCAAAGGTGATAATGTGCGCGACCTGGGCGTCGCCATATTTCTCTTGCACATAGCGAATAACCTCACCGCGCCGATCCTGACAGAAGTCCACATCGAAGTCAGGCATGGATATCCGTTCCGGGTTGAGGAAGCGCTCAAACAGCAGGCCGTAGCGTAAGGGATCAAGATCGGTAATCAACAAAGCCCAGGCCACTACGGAGCCCGCGCCGGACCCCCGTCCGGGTCCCACCGGGATATCCTGTTCTTTGGCCCATTTGATAAAATCCGAAACAATCAGGAAATAACCGGGAAAGCCCATCTTCTCGATCACGCTTAGCTCATGCTCGAGACGGTCAAAATACGCCTGCTCGGTCGCGGCAGGCTCTATAGAGTCAAGGCGCGCCCGTAGTCCCGCCCGTGCTTCTTCGCGCAAAATATCAAACTCGGACAGAGAGCCGTCGCCAAAGTTTGGCAGGATGGGGTCACGTTTGGGGGATTTGAATGCACAGCGCTGCGCGATCTCAATCGTATTTTCCAGAGCCTCTGGGATATCTTTGAACAAATCGACCATTTGTTCTTCGGATTTGAAATAGTGATGATCCGATACCTTGCGGCGATCTTTTTCCAGAACATATGACCCTTCGGAAATAGCCAGTAGCGCGTCATGGGCTTTGTGCATTTCCGGATCGAGGAAATAGGGTTCGTTCGTGGCGACAATCGGCAAGTCCTTGGCATAGGCCCAATCGATCAGGGTTTTTTCGGCTTCAATCTCGTTAGGCAGACCGTGTCGTTGTAGCTCTACATAGAGACGTCCCGGGAAACGCATGGCCAGTTCATCCAACCA
The DNA here is from genome assembly GCA_937924355.1 of uncultured Caulobacterales bacterium. Taxonomy (GTDB): domain Bacteria; phylum Pseudomonadota; class Alphaproteobacteria; order Caulobacterales; family Maricaulaceae; genus JACOMS01. Next base: position 10,340 of record CALDSY010000158.1, on the reverse strand, counting down.
GCTTTCTGCCTCCGCCAATCGCCCTTGGCAAATCAGCCTGTTCAGCGCGCTATCTGGGCCGCCGGTTAACGCGATGATGCCGTCAGTATTCTTCAATAGCACCGAACGCTTGACATGCGGGTAATCCGTCGCATCCACATCTAGAAAGGCCGAACTCGAAACGGCCATGAGATGCCCATAACCCGTTTCGTTTTGTGCCAGAAGCGCAATGGTGCCTTCCGGTTCATGGCGCATTTGCCCGGGTTGCATGTCCAGTTCCAGATCGACGGTCAGGGTCACGCCAATAATGGGCTGCACGCCCACATCCGTCAAAGCCTCCGAAAACTCCAAGGCTGCACACATATTATTGGTATCGGTCATGGCCAAAGCGGGCATTTTCCACTTGGCACACCGCGTCGCTGTGGGCTTAATCTTTAAAGCCCCTTCCAGCATAGAATAAGGGGTCCGGCTCCTTAGATGGACAAATTTGGGCTGAAACCCCGCCATGTCACCCCCATAAGCTGACTACCCGCTAATGACCATCATCCAGATTGTCATCGTGGAAACGAATCCTGCGAGTACCATAGCCGAGGCCACATCCATTACAACTTGACGCATTGAAAACCCCTGTTTTTATTGGGAATAATTTGTATGTTCTTGTTTTGTTCTATATGAGAGTTGTGGGTAAGTCAAGACAAGACTGGACTTTTTTTGTCTCGCCCATTCATAAGGGTCTATGAGCTATTATTCTCCTCGGACTGCCACCTCTCTGATCATTGCCAACATGGTGGGCGTTGGTGTGTTCACCAGTTTGGGATTACAGCTTGAAACCATAACGGACCCCTTCCCCATTTTGATGATGTGGTTACTCGGCGGCATAGCGGCCCTCACTGGGGCCATGTCCTATGCCGAGCTGGGCGGCGCTCTGCCACGCTCGGGCGGCGAGTATAATTTCCTGGGCCGGATTTATCATCCATCAGCTGGATTTGTATCGGGATGGATTTCGGCCACGGTTGGGTTTGCCGCGCCGATCGCTGCGATCGCTATGGCTTTTGGTGGATATGTGTCTGGGGTCTTCCCGTTTATCACCCCGGAATGGAGCAAAATAATTGCGGTCGCACTTGTTGTGATCTGCACTTGGTTCCATACCCGCAATCACGGGCAGAGCAGCGTGTTTCAAAACAGTTTTACGGCGTTGAAAATCTTGCTGATCATTGGGTTTTGTATCGCCGCCCTGATCATGGTGCCTGAACCCCAAAAGCTCGACCTGATACCTAATAGCGGAGACTTCAAAACTATACTGACCGCCCCTTTTGCAGTGGGTCTCGTTTATGTGGCCTTTTCCTATACGGGCTGGAATGCTGCGACCTATATCTTGGGCGAGATGGAAAACCCGCAAAAGGATCTGCCGCGTGTTCTGATTATGGGGACAACCTTTGTGACGATCCTCTACGTGCTCTTGAACTTTGTATTCCTAAAGACAGCCCCTATCGAAGCCCTGGTTGGCAAAGCCGAGGTCGGCTCTATCTCAGCTAATTATGCCTTCGGGAATTGGGGCGGCAAAGCCATGAGCATCATGTTTGCGCTTCTCTTCATTTCATCAGTCGGCGCCATGACCCTTGCCGGGCCGCGCGCCATTCAAGCGATCGGCGAAGACTACAAGCTGTTTAAATTTTTGGGTAAAACCAATGCATCCGGACTGCCTATGCGCGCCATCATCTTGCAATCCCTGATCTCGATTACGCTGATCCTGACGTCGACCTTTAAGATGATCATGATCTTCGCTGGTGCCATGCTGGCCTTTAATAGTGCGATCGCCGTTCTGGGTGTGATTGTTTTACGGATTAGAGAACCCAATCTGGAACGCCCCTATAAAACGCCGCTCTATCCGATCGTGCCGATCATATTCCTGTTGATCAATTTCTTTTTCTTATATTTCACGGTTCGCGCCGAAACGACTCCGGCCTTGATCGGTCTGGGCGTCATTATTGCCGGATTTGTACTCTATTGGATCAGCCGGAGTTACGAACGCCGATAAGGAATAATCACACCGTCCTGAACGGTGACGACCCTGTCCATATACTGCGTGAGTGATAGGTTATGGGTGGCAATAAGGGCAGCTACATTTTCCTGCCGCACCAAATTCAGCAATGCCTGAAAGACCGAAGCGGATGTGGCCGGGTCCAGATTTCCAGTCGGTTCATCGCCGAGCAGGATCTGAGGGCCATTAGAGATGGCTCGCGCAATGGATACGCGCTGTTTCTCTCCGCCTGATAATTGAGACGGACGGTGATGTGTCCGTTCTGCCAGTCCCATCACGGACAAAAGACGAAGGGCTTCATCCTCGGCCATTTTGCGAGGACGTCCGGCGATGAGTTGCGGGATGATGACATTTTCAAGCGCTGTGAATTCCATCTGCAAATGGTGCGACTGATAAACCATACCGACAGACCGCCTGCGGATCGCCGTTCGTTCGTCATCTGAGAGCTTCAAGCTTTCCTTGCCGTTGATATAAACATCCCCAGCATTGGGTTTCTCGAGAAGACCCGCCGCGTGTAGGAGCGTGGATTTGCCCGAGCCAGACGGCCCAACCAGACCCACCATCTCGCCGGGGTAAACATCAATATCGGCCCCCTTCATGACATGCAGGGTTGTGCCACCGGATGGATAGCTGCGATGCAGATTACGGACCGAAAGTATGGGGCGTCGACTATTCATATGCCTTTACTCTTTCCCCTTACTCATATCGAAGCGCGTCGACCGGATCGGTCCGCGAAGCGCCCAGTGCTGGGAAGAAAGTGGCGATGGCTGAAATAATAAATCCGCAAAGCGCAACCATAAGCACCTCACTCCAGACAATTTTGACAGGAATACCGCCCGTAATTCCGTAAACCTCGGCCGGAAATAATGGCCCTGAAAAAATTTCAATAAAGGCCTGAACATAATCAATATTGATACAAAACAGAATACCGATGATCAGTCCCGCTAGGGTTCCGAGAACACCGACCATAGCGCCCGCCATGAAAAAAACGCGCAAAATTGAGCCCTTTGTAGCCCCAATCGTTCTTAGAATAGCGATGTCTCGCGCCTTGTTTTTAACCAGCATTAGCATTGCGGCTAAAATTGGGAATGTGGAAATAATAACGACAATAACAAAAATGAACCGCATGGCGAGTTGTTCCATGCGCAAAGTCTCCGCTTCTTGCCGGAACCTCTCTTTCCATGTGTATGTGGAAACAGGAAAATCCAACACGTTATTGACGTCAGCCTCAACACGGTCAACGCTGTCTGGGTCATGCAAAATCAGCTGGACCTCGCCGTTTTTTCTTCCCGAATTAAATAAGAGTTGAGCCTGGTTCAGCTCCATAAAAATGGTTGTGCTATCTGTCCTATAAAGCCCGGTCTCGAATATGGCGCCAATGGTATAATGCTTCATCACAGGCACGCGCCCAATTGGCGAATTTTTGAGACGAGAGGTCATCAAATTTACCCGGTCTCCAGCATTAAGCCCCATACTCGCCGCCAATGCATTGCCCATGGCAATTTGATGAAATGCCGCCCTTCCTTGTCCAAATCCATCAAGACTGCCCGCGATAACATTGTCGGAGACCAGATCGAAGTTTCGGATATTCTCCGCTGAAATCCCCATGACATTGCCGGCATTTAGCTGATCGTTGGCTATGAAACCCGCCGCATCCTGAGAAAACTCAAACGCCGATTTGACTTCTGGCAAGGCAGCCAATCTGTTTTCTATCTCCTTAACGGTCTCTGGCTCCACATCTGCTGACCAAAGCCCCACATAAACATGGCCCTCTGACCCCAATGTCAACTCTAGAACCTTAGACCGAAACCCGTTCATAATGGACATAATGATGATCATGGCCGAGATGGCGAGCATGATACAAACAAAAGAAATCAAGGCGATCACGGCCACACCGCCGTCTTTTTTCTTGGCCCCAAGATAACGGCGCGCGATCTTTCGCTCAACGGCCCCAAACGGCGCATTTTGGCCACCGACCGGCAGGCCTGAACCCGACACAGAGGGCTGACTATCCGTTATGTAAGACGGTTGGTTCAAACGATCCCCTCATATTCAGAGGTGATGAATTTCACGGCCGCTTCCGGCGAGAGATTTTCACGTTCGCCCGTTGCTCGGGTTTTAACCTCGACAATGCCTTCTTTCAGACCGCGCGGCCCAACCGTGATCGAATATGGTAGACCGATCAAATCCATACGTGAAAACTTCACGCCGCCTCGATCTGATCTGTCATCATAAAGCGGGTCAATGCCGGCCGTTGATAGCTTGGCATATAAGTCCTCACTGACTTTGTCAGCCTCTTCATCGCCGACTTTCAAGTTAATAATCCCTGCGCCAAACGGCGTCACCGCCTTTGGCCATATAATCCCGTTTTCATCATGGCTCGCTTCGATGATGCCGCCGACCAGGCGCGAAACTCCGACACCGTATGAGCCCATATGAACGGTCACGGCTTTGCCATCTTGATCCATAACGGCAGCGTTCATAGGCTCGGAATACTTCTCTCCGAAATAGAAAATATGCCCAACCTCAATACCACGGGCCGAGAGCTGTTTATCCTCGGGGATTTTCGCAAATGCGTCGGCATTGTGCATTTCGTCTGTCGCGGCGTATAGCGCCAACCGCTCATCTACGAGCGGCTGCAGATCTGCATCAAAATCCAGCTCGCCAGGTGGGGGCATGTTGACTAAATCGGCGTGACAAAACACTTCGCTCTCACCCGTTTCCGCCAGAATGATAAATTCATGAGACAAGTCACCGCCAATGGGGCCCGTATCGGCTTTCATGGCAACGGCTTTCAGCCCCATTCGGGCGTAAGTATTCAGATATGTGAGGAACATTTTATTGTAAGATTTACGAGCATCTTCAGCGGTCATGTCAAAGGAATACGCGTCCTTCATCAGGAACTCCCGTCCGCGCATGACTCCAAATCGAGGCCGGCGTTCATCCCGGAACTTCCACTGAATATGATAGAGGTTTTTGGGCAAGTCCTTATAGGACCGAACGAAACTCCGGAAAATATCCGTAATCATGTCCTCATTGGTGGGACCGTAAAGCATATCTCGTTCGTGACGGTCGGTAATCCGAAGCATCTCAGGGCCATAGGCATCATAACGCCCGGTTTCACGCCAGAGGTCAGCGGACTGGATGGTCGGCATGAGCATTTCAATGGCGCCAGCTTTGTTTTGCTCTTCCCGAACGATCTGCTCAATTTTTTTGAGAACTTTGAACCCCAAAGGCAGCCAACTATAAATCCCGGCCGAGTTCTGTTTTATCATTCCCGCGCGTAACATATATTTGTGCGAGGCGATGGTCGCGTCCGCGGGCGTCTCTTTCAGGAGCGGAAGAAAATATCGTGAAAGGCGCATGGCGCTTTGTCCTTATTATTGAGTTTGTGACATCAGTCTTTGGCAAATCGCTTGTTACGGGTGCTACGCCAAACTTTAACCCGTTGCAATAGAAGGCTTTACCCGCTTGCAGTCACGCCAAAGACATCATTGGTGATCATGACGTATGCGACACCAAACAAGAAGAAGGAAACGATTGTCGTAATCAAAAACTTCTTTTTGATATCAGCTTTTACGGGAGCGCCGGGTTCACTCCCCTTAACCACATCATTTTCCTCGGCCTGCCCGCGAACACCTAAAGGCAGGACCGCAAATAGCGTCACCCACCAAATCAGTATATAAATCAGTACGGCGTTAACGGGTTCCATTAGTGGTCCTCTTTGTGAGATTCCATAAGCTCGATCAGGACGCCGCCAGCATCTCCCGGATGAAGGAAAACAACCAGCGTGCCATGGGCCCCAATGCGCGGTTCGTTCAATACGCGCATGCCCCGTTCCGCCATTTTTATACTGGCCTCGCGGATATCATCCACTTCAAAGCAGATATGGTGCTGCCCGCCTTTTGGGTTGCGCTCCAGAAATTTAATTATGGGCGATTTTTCCCCGTATGGCTGGATGAGCTCAACCTGACCGGACGGCAAATTGACAAAGGCGTATGTGACCCCTTGCGGCGGCAAATCTTTTGGCTCGGTGATATCCGTCGCGCCCAGAACATCCCGATAAAAAGCAATCGCTTTGTCAATATCCGGAACAGCGACACCCACATGGTTTAAAGGTCCGATCATGATAGCTCCTAAATCAAATGGGCGGTGACTTCGACAATCGCGCGTTTATCCGTCCGGGTATTGACCATGCGTTTAATCTTGGAACGGATGCGGTCTTCGACTGTGTCTTCATCCTGCCTGGCTTTGGAAGGAATTGACCGGAACACATCCTCGGTCAAATCCGCTACATCATCCAGAAGGCCATCTATAAATGCGCCATTGGGCCCTTCTGGAAATCCGCTGATGCGGGGTTCTGGCCCTGATATAATTTTACCTTTTGAATTATAGACGAGGCTCACGGTTATATGTCCGGCATAAGCCATTTTGCGGCGCAGACGCAGACCATTATCATCGGCGCGCACAATCTGTCCGGCGTCCTCGTGCAGCCGCCCGCTCGGAACGATGTCAATGACCTCTGCGCCGTCTTGCGACAGGCGGATCATTTCCCCGTTATGCGGATCATAGGCATGAGGCACGCCCCACCCTTTGGCCAGTTTGGCGTGCTCCAACAAGTGCCGCCTTTCGCCGTGAACAGGAATAGCAATATGGGGTTTTACCCAATCATACATCTGCTTCAACTCGTCCTGATAGGGGTGGCCGGAAACATGAATTGCCCGGTCTTTCTCGGTCACGATATGAACGCCGTCCTCGGCGAGACTATTTTGCAGGCGAAAAATTGATTTCTCATTGCCGGGAATAATTTTTGACGAAAAGATCACAACATCGCCCCGCGTAAATTTTATATTGCGACGTTCGCCGTTCGCTATGCGAGACAGGGCCGCCCGGCTCTCTCCCTGGCTCCCTGTGCAGATATAGAGCACATGACCGGACGGCAGCGCGCGTGCTTCCTCTTCGTCGATAATCGGGCCAACGCCTGACAATAAACCAACCGATCGGGCTGCCCCGACCATGCGCCGCATGGACCGACCAACCAGACAGACCACACGGTCATTTTCCTTGGCGGCCATCATAATGCTTTCGAGGCGCGCGACATTCGATGCAAAGGATGCGACAGCGATACCTCGGCTTTCAAATTCTCCGACTAGTTTGATCAACTCACGACGGACGTCGCCTTCCGATCCTGCGCGGCCGGGTGACAAGGCATTCGTGCTGTCGCAGATCATGGCGAGCACGCCTTCATCCCGTAGGGCGTTGAGTTTTTTCACATCCGTCGCTTCGCCAATTTGCGGGTCTTCGTCGATCTTCCAATCGCCAGTATGCAAGACAAGGCCGGCTGGCGTTCTAATCGCCAAGCCATTGGGTTCCGGGATGGAGTGGGTTATGGTCACATATTCCAGATCAAACGGCCCGAGTTGAAACCGGCTCTTGAGCGGCATTTCATGGAGTTCAACCACATCCAGGAGATTGGCTTCGCCCAGTCGGTCCTTGACCAAATACATGGTGAAAGGCGTCGCATAGACTGGACATTTCAACCGAGACCAGAGCCGGGCCAAACCGCCCATATGATCTTCGTGGCCGTGAGTCAGGACAATGCCCAGAAGGTTATCGCGATATTCTTCGATGAATTCTATATCTGGCATGATGATTTCCACACCAGGCGTGGAAAGGTCTCCAAAACTCACACCAATATCGACAATAATCCATTTGCGGTCATGAGAAGGCCCGAACCCAAAGAGATTGAGGTTCATTCCAATTTCGCCGCTGCCACCTAGCGGCAGGAATACCAATTCGTTTTTATTTTGCGCCATTAGCGATTAAGCTTCCAGATCTCATGAAGACCGTTAATTGTTAGATCCTGATCATACACGTCTATGGCGCTGGCTGCACCTTCGAATAATGACGCAACCCCGCCTGTACCAATGACGCGGAAATCCCGCTTATCTTCTTTTTTTATCTGATTGATCAAACCATCTATCAAACCGATATACCCCCAGAATACACCGGATTGCATGGCGCTAACGGTATTCGTCCCCACCACTTTTTCGGGTTTCTTGATGGCGATGCGTGGTAGTTTCGCCGCTGCCTCATGCAGAGCTTTGACCGAGAGATTGATACCCGGCGCAATAATGCCGCCTTCGAAATGGTCATCGCCTGATAAAACATCAAATGTGGTCGCTGTGCCGCTATCCACAATAATAAGCGGACCTTTATATTTCGCCCGTGCGCCAACACAGTTTACAAGCCGGTCCGCGCCGACTTCCTTGGGATTGTCCGTGCGGACGCCTATGCCTATTTCCACATTAGGTTCACCAATAATCACTGGGTCCACATTGAGGTGACGCCGAACTAGGTTCCGCATATTAAATAAGGACTGCGGGACAACTGTAGAAATTACGCAATCGGAAATATCTTTAAAGGCAAGGCCCTGCATATTCAGGAGCTGGAAAAACCAGACCGCATATTCATCTGCTGTTCGGGCGGGATCCGTTGCGATCCGCCATTCCACCAACCAGCTCTTGCCATCATGAATGGCAAAAAGCGTATTCGTATTTCCGCTATCTATGGCTAGGAGCATTTTCTATCCTGGAAAAACATCACCCGCATGTACCTGTCTTATGGTGCCATTGGCAAGTCGAACCTTCAAGGCTCCATTCGGCTCAAGATCAACGGCTTGCGCTTCAAACACGTCATCCGGCAAACGGACTTTAACCGGTCCTGGAACATTGGATGCCCGTTTTAGCCAAGCTTCTCTGATCGGTCCAAAGCCTTGTTGTTCAAATACTGACTTCCAATGCATTATGTGAGGGGACATTTGCTCGAGCAATTCATGGGGCTCAATGGGTGCTTCATGATGTTCCGCCAGACAGGCCGCCGCATAAGGCAAATCGTCAGGCCGGGAAATCAAATTGACGCCGATTCCGGCAATCACCCAGGCCTGATGATGGGTTGATCCGGTTTCCAACAGCATGCCTGATATTTTTCCGCCGCCAAGCAATACATCGTTCGGCCACTTCAACTGAAAATCCCCGTCAGAGTGCACAGCCTTGAGCCCGTCATAAATTCCAAGCGCTATCACAAAGCTATAAAGACTGCGTTGGGCCGGGGCCTGTTCGGTTGGAAAAAGAAAGGATCCGTAAAAGTTTCCTTTGGGAGAAATCCAGTCGCGGCCATGTCGGCCGCGCCCTGCGGTTTGCTGATCGGCAACAATCCAAAGCGGCCCAAAGTCCGCTTCATTGGCTAGCCTCCGGGCATCCGTATTGGTTGACCCGGTTATGTCAAACTGAATTATTCTCAATTCAAGAACAAGCTTTGCGCGGCTGTACCGATCCAGCCTTGTCCCTTCGTCGCCAGAAAAGGAATGAGCAAAAAGCCTGCGAGCAAGATCGCAGAGATCGTCGATGTCCAGCCCAGTTCCCGGGCAGGCGTCACGAATTCCTGTTCAGACTCATCAAACCACATGATCTTGATGATGCGCAGATAATAGAAAGCGCCGATAACACTGGCGACCAAAGCGAGAACCACAAGCCATATGAGTCCCGCGCTGACAGCGGGCCAGAAGGCAAACAGCTTGCCGAAAAAGCCGAGCATCCAGGGGATACCCATTAATGAAAGCATGAAGATCGTCATGGCAATGGCCATACCGCGATTAGTATCTTTGAGACCGGCTAGATCGCTCACGCGCTCAACCATGCCGTCGCGGATCCGCATTTGAAGGATACACGCAAAGACACCGAGAACCGTTATCAAATAGATGACCATAAAGATAAGCATTCCGCGAACACCAGCAACCGTTCCCGCCGCGAGCGGCACAAGCGCGTAGCCCATATTAGCGATCGAAGAATAAGCCATCAGGCGTTTAATATTAGTCTGCCTCAAGGCCCCAAGCGCGCCGATATACATAGACAAAACAGCAAGCACGATAATTACCTGCTGCCACTGATCTGTGATGTCTCCAAAGGGGCCCATCACGAGGCGCGCGATCAACGCCATAGCGGCAAATTTTGGCGCGCCCGCAAAGAAGGCCGTCACTGGTGTGGGCGAGCCTTCATACACATCTGGCGTCCACATATGGAAAGGCGCCGCTGAAATTTTGAACGCCAGACCACAGAGTAAGAAGACCATACCGGCGACAACACCCGCGGACATTCCATTGGCTTGGATAGAGGCCGCGATGACATTGAAATCAAGAGACCCGGTGAAACCGTAAATCATGGAAATTCCGTAGAGCAATAGGCCTGATGACAGGGCGCCGAGCACGAAATACTTCAGTCCGGCTTCCGATGCCCGAAGGCTATCCCGGTTAAAGGCCGCC
>CALDSY010000157.1 GCA_937924355.1 uncultured Caulobacterales bacterium | reverse complement strand
CTCAAGCTGATTGCGGATCCGCGCTCGCGCCTCAATGATGATGGGACCATTCAGCTCACCGATGAGCAGGCCAAAGCCATTCTTGATATGCGCCTGCTAAAGCTAACCCAGCTGGGTATGGACGAAATCACGGAAGAGGCTGAAAAGCTGGCCGCCCGAATTACGGATTATTTGGACATTTTGCGCTCACGCGGTCGTGTCACGGCCATCATCAATGAAGAGCTGTCCGAAGTAAAAGAGAAATTCTCGGTTGAACGCCGCAGTGAATTTGTTGAGGGCGGAATCGACTTTGACGACGAAGACCTGATTGCCGTCGAAGACATGGTGGTGACTGTAACATCGCAAGGCTATGTCAAACGGACCTCACTAGATACCTATCGCGCCCAGCGCCGGGGCGGTAAGGGCCGTTCAGGCATGTCTACCAAAGACGAGGATTACGTCACCAATGTCTTTGTCGCTTCAACCCATACGCCGGTGCTATTCTTCTCCTCGACCGGTATGTGTTATAAACTTAAGGTCTGGAAGCTCCCACTGGGGAGCCCGAATACACGCGGCAAGGCCCTGGTGAACTTGCTGCCGCTCGATAAAGAAGAGCAAATCAATTCAATCATGGCACTTCCCGAAGATGAGGACGCTTGGGATACGATGGACATCATGTTCGCGGCGCGCTCAGGCGGTGTACGGCGCAATTCCTTGGCGGACTTCAAGCGGGTCAATCGCGGCGGTAAAATCGCTATGAAGCCCGATGAGGGCGACGGTATTGTAGATGTTCGTGTTTGTACCGAAGACGACGATGTCCTTCTGACATCGGCAATGGGTAAGGCCATACGATTTAAGGTGACGGATATTCGACGATTTGTCGGCCGAACGTCTAGCGGTGTGCGCGGTATCAAGCTCAAAGATGGCGACGAAGTCATCTCAATGGCTATCTTGCGCCATATGGATGTCGAAACTGATGAAGCCCGTGCCTATATGAAACACGCCAATGCTATGCGGCGTGCTTTGGGTGATGACGCTCAGGATGATGGGGATACAGCAGAGATCGAAACCTCTTTGACTGAGGAACGCATCGCCGAACTGGGCGCCGCGGAGCAGTTTGTGCTGACGCTGGCGGATGACGGTTTTGGTAAGCGTAGCTCGTCTTATGACTACCGCTGCATGAACCGAGGCGGGCAGGGGGTCACAGCGCAGGAACTGGGCCGCAAGAAGGGCCAACCCGACGCTAGGCTCGTGCGCTCGTTCAGCATCGAAGAGGACGATCAGATCATGATGGTCACCGATGGTGGTCAGCTCATTAGGTGTCCAATTCGCAATATCTCTATTGTGTCGCGCTCCGCCCGGGGCGTCACCGTAATCCGAACCAAAGAAGATGAAAAAGTTGTTTCGGTTGAGCGTATTGAAGAAAGCGATGACGACGAAGCAGAAGCAGAAGCAGAAGCGGAAAACAGCCCTGACGCCGGAGGCGAAGCCGAATAATGCCCCGTCTCGAAGGCGGATTTGGTGACAATCTGAAAGTCGCTGTGTTTGGGGCCGGCGGCGGCATCGGGTCGGCCCTCGTCGAAAGTCTCGCGGACGCGCCTAATGTCGAAACCGTCTTCGCGATTTCTCGTCAGGGTATGAACGGAGCGCAATGTATCGCGCCAGTCCGCTGTATGGATTACACGGACGACAATATCGAAGCATTGGCGCGGGATTTACCGGAATTGGATCTGGTTATATGCGCGTTGGGAATATTGCATGGGGAGAGTTTTGGCCCGGAAAAATCCCGCCGCGATCTGTCGCTAGAGAACATGCAGCGGGTTTTTCACGTCAATACATTTCTACCCGCACTGATCGCCAAGCAAATGCTGCCAAAGATGAAGCGAAACACCAAAAGCGTTTTTGCAGCTTTGTCCGCAAGAGTTGGGTCTATATCCGATAACCGCCTAGGGGGATGGTATAGTTATCGAGCGTCAAAAGCCGCGCTAAATATGATGATCAAAACTATGGCCATCGAACATACTCGCCGCTTTAAAAACTCGGCGGTTATTGGCTTACATCCTGGGACCGTCGATACCGCCTTGTCGAAACCGTTTCAGAACAATGTCGCAAAAGAAAAACTTTTTGATCCCGAGTTTAGCGCCGCGCGCCTATTAGACGTTGTCGAAAAAGTGGGCCCATTAGAAAGTGGGAAAATATTTGCCTGGGACGGACAGGAAATATTGCCGTAATTCATTATGCCCAAGTCAATTAGAGAGAAACAAATAGAAGCAGCGGACCATTTGCGGGCCGCAACCGCGTCTATGAAAATTCTAGGGTCTCTGATTTGGGACGATCGGCACAAAATCGAATTTCTAAAAAACGGCAAATTACCAGACCCGGAATATGCGCCCGTTGATTTGGAAACATGTTTTGAGCATGTCAAAGATGCCCGCCAGCGGATCGAGAATAAAGGGGTCGTGGGTGAGTGGTTAACGCGCATGGCCAATTCCATAGAAACCACAGCTGTCATGCTCGGGTCTCGCGGCTCGCCTCAGTTCTTTGAGCAAAGTGCAGAGCTCTATGGTGTCCCCACAGAGGTGCTGATCGACAAGAAAACCAGAGTCATCGATCTGGCGGAGCATATGGACAGCACGCTAGATGGTCTAGATGTCGAAAACCTGGTTGTTGACGGCTATGAGATTTGGCTGACGGCTAAAGAATTCGCGGAACGTCTCGCGCCGAATCTAGAGGAACATTTTGGGGACAAAGCCCCGCGGATCGAATTAACCGCTGAGATTCCGTCAAAGGCGCTGGCAGGATCCAGGCGCATTCGGGTTAACTCCAATGCCCGATTTACCCCCCGTGACGTTTATCAGCTCATGCAACATGAGGCCTTGATCCACGTTGCGACTACATTGAACGGAAAGGCTCAGGATAATTTCTCCTTTCTTGGACGGGCCCATGCCCGCGTAACCGAGATACAGGAAGGTCTGGCAGTCTTTGCCGAGATTATCAGCGGCGCCATGGACCCGCGTCGGTTCAGGCGGCTGGCTGATCGTGTTATCGCCATACAGATGACAATCGAAGGCGCAAATTTCAAAGAAGTTTTTGATTACTACATGGAGCGCCTGGATAATCCGGAAGAAGCTTTCGACAATACCCGCAGGATATTTCGAGGCGGCGTAATTGCAGGCGGCGCGCCCTTTACCAAAGATATGGTTTATCTCAACGGGCTTTTGCGGGTCCATAATTTTATGCGCACCGTAGTCAAACTGCACCGCGCTGATCTCATTCGGCTCTTATTCGTCGGAAAACTAGACCTGGAAGATGTGCCGGCGCTGGCGACCTTGGCGGCAGAAGGCCTTATTGAAAAGCCTATTTACATGCCGCCTTGGGCGAAAGATCTTCGCTTTCTGGTGTCCTATATGAGTTATTCTGGCTTCCTCAATCAGGTCAAAATGCCTGGCTTCCAAGCTTATTATGAAGAAGCGCTCGCAGATGTACCAAAACTTTGGGATGTATTGGGGTGATATAGCTGAGAATTAACTGTGATTTTAGCTGGATTTCATGTCTCAAACAGGTCTAGTCGGCCTCGGTTACCAAGTTGGGGAAAAACGATGAAAAAATCATTCTTAGCAATTGCGGGCGCAATGTTGATAATTTCGGGATGTAAGACGACCGAAGCTGTCTTATTGTCAGGCATTCCGGCAGAAGCCATTTCTGACAAGGCCGACATAGCTGCAACCGCTGCCGGTGCTGCCGCGGGCGGAATGAGTGTTGAAATTCCTGGCGTGCCAGGACCTGTGACCTTGACGCCTGACATGATCACGGCGGCGAGCGCCATCCGCGCCAGCGGGAGTAATCCTGTATGCGGTCAATTCAACATGAACAGCCTGGCGGCAATTTCTAATCCAGTGTCTGGCTCTATTCCAGGCGCAGGGATTTTGAAAATCATTGCGGCGGGTGTCGTTTCTGGTGTTGCAGGCGGGGCTGTTTCGGAACTGGGCATTGGGAGCCGATTTGTCGAATCTGCTGTGGCAGGGACTGTGAACCAGCTGGCCTTTCGTGCTAGTCGCCCGATCCTTGATAAAGTTCTACCTTCCGGTCAGGAGCCGGATACGGTCAATAAAATTTATGAGACTGCGGATCGTGTGAACTGTCCTTATCCGCGTTGGGCCGAAAATTTGTCACCGAAAGATGCCAGTCTTCTTCTGGCCTATCTGAATGCAGAGTTCAAAGCCGCTCAGATTGTTGAATAAGGTACCCTAATACCAGGCCGCGCATTCAAACGGGTGTGCGGTCGCGAATGGGTCAAGTTTATTTGCAGGGTTTGAAAAGAACAGAGTCGCTTCATATCGCTTGTGAAGGTCCTGGAGTTCTGGCTCGCTAAACACTGATGCGGGCGCTCGTCCATATTTGGTTTGCTCCACGATATCCCGGGAAACCTCCCCACACTCAAATCGTTTACGCAAAGCCGGCCAGTCAGTTGCTTGACTACGCTTTATGTTTATGTTCGACGTCCGGGTTTTTAGGTCTTCTCTAACTTGGTAGCAGGAGAGATCGCTGCCGTTTTTGACGCCCAAATCAATCCAAACAGCGCAAAAACCATTGCTATCCAAATACGCCTTTTCATCAGCGGTTCGAATATCATTATAATAGGTCCCGTAGATGAATTGCCGCGATGGGTATGGATGTTTCTTTATCCCTCTATCTGGGCTTGGCTTTATCTTGGCGCGCATGTCAGCCCGGTATTTTTCCAAATCAAGATTTTTAACAGGTCGACCTTGATCATCAAACAGGCGGATACCAGTGGCCGGATCATGGGTTATACTGGAACGCATGGTAAGGGGCGCTGAATTGGATTGATTGTCATTGATGGATTGTCCTTCCGGCGTCATTTGTGCCGCCGCAGGCAGGGCGGAAATGGCAATGATCATAAACAGAGAGGCTCTTATCATTTCTCGTCTTTCGGTTGGCGTTCCGTGACCGCGGCCCATAGACCAATCTCTTTGAAATCCCGCTCCAACAACTCAGGATAAGTCATCGATTGTTTGAGCTCTTCGGGACATTTAGGGAATGACACAGACACATCCGTGCAAATCACCCGGTTTCTGTAGGGGTAAGCGTCGGGCTTATAAGCTTCCACCATTTTTGACCAGGCCTCGTTGCCTTGCCCGAGATAGGCATTGGCGGCAATGTAAGCGGGCCAATAACCGGCCGAGCACCGTTCTTCGCCGCCGGACTCCGATAGTTTTTTCAAATAGGATTGGTGTATGGGTATTGTATCCTTATGCCTCGTAATATCGACGGGTTGGCCGGTTTTCATGCTCATGATTTTCCACGGCCGGTATGAACAGGCATGGCTGGCATAAGCCTTTAGAAACCGGTCATCCGAGACTATTAGTTCTGAAATTCCGTCATCATTAATGTCTTCAAACCGAATTTCCCCATCAAAGGATCCGAGTTCAACTTGGTCCCATCTGCCTGGGTCGTTCTTGGAAAAGGCCATGACGTGGGTGCAGCAATGGGCTCCGCCTGTATATTCAAAGAGAATTAACTCAGGAGTTTCATTCCCTGATATAATATTTTGAAATTCGATCTTGAAGCTAGGCGTTCTTGCCCGCGTATCCGAGGTATAACTGACGACAAGGTTTCCCTGAACAGATATGTCAATCTTAGCGTGGCGGGCGTTTTCTTTTGCAAATGTGGATATCGTAGGTCCGCCAGATAATTCGGCCCGAATATTGCCATGCTCAAGGGTTTGTAATTCGACTCTATCTGCATCGCTTTGCCAGTGCTGGTAGATGATATCAGTTTGTGCAAATGAGCTATGGTGCGCAAATAAGGCCGTCCAAAAACTGGCAAAGCAGAATTTCACCGACAAATGTTGCATGGCTTTACCCTAAGCCAAGGCTCGCTTTTCTCAAACTGATATTGTCAGTCTATCCACAGGTCCAAAGCCAATTTGATGATATGTGATTACCCGTCTCTTCTGGCCAGAAACGCCAGGCGCTCAAACAAGTGCACATCCTGCTCATTCTTAAGAAGCGCGCCGTGAAGCGGCGGAATGATTTTCTTTGGGTCCGCTTCTTTGATGATCTCCGGGTCGATGTCTTCGACGAGTAAGAGTTTCAGCCAGTCGAGGAGTTCAGAGGTGGACGGCTTTTTCTTAAGGCCCGGCATTTCGCGCACTTCGTAAAAGCGCTTGAGAGCTGCGCTTAAAAGGCGGGATTTAATATCCGGGAAGTGGACATCGACAATTTGCGCCATGGTGTCGGCATCCGGAAATTGGATGTAGTGGAAGAAACAGCGGCGCAGAAAAGCGTCCGGCAGGTCTTTTTCATTGTTGGAGGTGATAATGATAATCGGGCGTTGTTTCGCGGTAATCGTTTCGCCGGTTTCGTAAACATGAAATGACATCTGATCCAGCTCGTGGAGAAGATCATTTGGAAATTCGATATCGGCTTTGTCGATTTCATCGATCAACAGAATTGGACGTTTCTTGCTTTCAAACGCTTCCCACAATTTCCCTTTTTTAATGTAATGGGCGATATCGTGGACTTTGCCTTCGCCAAGTTGCGAATCCCGCAGCCGGGCCACCGCATCATACTCATATAGGCCTTGTTGAGCTTTGGTTGTCGACTTGATGTTCCAGGTAATCATTGGGGCATCGAGGCCTTTGGCGACCTCATGGGCTAAAACGGTTTTGCCGGTACCGGGTTCCCCTTTTATAAGAAGCGGGCGCTCCAGTGTGATGGCAGCATTGACCGCCATTTTCAGGTCTTGTGTCGCGACGTAATTCTGTGTGCCTTCAAACTTCATTTTGCCCTCAGTCTTTGTTCGAGACTTGTTAAGGGCAGGCGCATTCAGGTTCAAGCCTCAAATCTCGCCTGCATGCTATTCCTGTAAAAGTGAATAATGGTGTGAAAAATCATATTGTCACTGTCGAGCGTTAGGTTTAATAGGCGCGCCAATAAAGAGTATTCGGGGATGAGTCGTTTATGGCCAAGCGTACACGGAAACCAAAGAAGATCGTCGTTCCTGAAGGTTATTTGCCGACGGATAAAGAAGACTTCATGAACCCTGTCATGAAGGAATATTTCAAGATGAAACTTTTGGAGTGGCGCGTTGATATTGTGCGCCAAACTCAGGAAACCGTTGAGAAGCTTCAGGGGGAGAATGTTTCTCACCCTGACCCGGCTGATACGGCCGTTGCGACCGCTGATTACCAGCTTGAGCTTCGAACACGGGATCGCTTACGTAAGCTGGGCAAAAAAATTGATAAAGCTTTGGTCCGCATCGAGGATGGCAGCTACGGCTATTGCGAGGAAACAGGGGATCCCATTCGCGTAAAACGGCTCGACGCCAGGCCCATCGCAACAATGTCAATAGAAGCTCAGGAAATGCATGAGCGCGGGGAGCGAACCCGCGCTTAATCGCTAGCCTTTACTGTCAATCCAGCGATTGACTTGTTGCTCCAGAATGCTCAGTGGAATTGGGCCAGAGCCCAAGACAACATCGTGATATTCTCGGATGTCAAACTTGTCGCCGAGCTTCTCTTTAGCCATTGCTCTAAGATCTAAAATCTTGTTCATCCCAATCTTATAGGCGGTGGCTTGGCCTGGCATGACGATATAACGCTCAATGGCTTTGACACAGTCATTCTCTGGATTAGGCGTATTGGTCAAAAGATAATCAATGGCTTCCTGACGGGTCCATTTTTTATGATGCAGACCCGTATCCACAACTAACCGGCCAGCGCGCCATAGCTCCATCGCTAAGCGGCCGAAATCAGAATAGGGGTCTGTATAATATCCCATCTCTTTGGGGAGATATTCCGAGTACAGGCCCCATCCTTCTGAATGGGCCGTCGCGCTGGAGAAACGTTGAAATTTCGGAATGTCCAGTTTCTGCGTCACAGCAAACTGCATATGGTGACCGGGTACGCCTTCGTGATAGGCAAGGGCTTCCATCTGATATTTCGGCATATCCGTAATCTTATAAAGATTGGCATAATAAATACCTGGGCGAGATCCATCCATGGCCGGGCGGTTATAGAAGGCTTTGCCTGCAGATTTTTCTCTGAAGGCTTCAACGGCGCGGACTTCAAGCTTAGTCGCAGGCTTGAAAGAAAAGTGACCAGCAAGATTACCTTCAATCGTATCAATCATCGCGGCAGCATCTCGGATATATGCGGCCCGCCCTTCGTCGGAGTCTTCATAAACAAATTTTGGGTCTGTTTTGAGGTGCACAAAGAATTCCTGAAGCGTGCCGTCAAAGCCGACGGTTTTCATGATTTCTCGCATTTCACCGTGAATACGATCCACTTCACGCAGGCCAAGATCGTGGATTTCATCGGCGCTCATATCCGTTGTCGTCATACGTTTAAGCCTGTGAGCATAATACGCACCACCGTTAGGCAATTTCCACGCACCGTCATCATCTGTGGCCATGGCCTCTTGAGCCCGCATGGAATCCATAAAACTTGCATAGGCGGGGCCAACAGATCGCAGCATGGCGTCCTTCGCACGCGCAACCAAATCGGCTTTAGCGTCGTCGTCTATGCCGAGTTTCGACACTTTGCTGGAGAAGTCTGACAGGAAAATGCTTTCATCGCCATTGTCATCAAATGGGGCGCCGCTGGTGATGTTTTTACCATCGCGTAAAACATGTTCATAAACAAATTTGGGCGGTAAGATTCCGGCCTCAGCACTGGCTTGGCTTTGAGCGACGATCTCTCCTAAGAAGCCTTTGATGCCATCCAAACGCTTGATGTAATTTTCGGCGTCTTCTGCTGAGCTGATTGGGTGTTGGTTTTTCAAAAACGTCGGAATTCGAGAATGTGCCCCAAACATCTGGTTGAATGAGTATCCATATTGCCAATATTTATCATTCTCAATTTGGTGCGTCAGATAACGCTCCATCATGTCATAAGATAATTGCCGGTCTTCGCTGAGTTTGGCGCGATCAAAACTGCTGCGAAACTCCTTCAGATTGGCTTTGTGGATATCTAGTTCTTTGATTTGAGCCGCGCGGGAAACATCATCCCACTCGTCCATGCGTTCTTTAATGCCCATTTGCGCCATGAACATAGGGGAGCGCTTGACGCTCTCCATAAACTTGGTTTCGAACCAGGCTTCAATGGCTTTGTCCGCAGATGGGTCAATGTTGGCTTCAGCCGTATTTGACGTCGTTGTATTTGACGACTGTTTGCCTTTCGTGATCTGAGCATCACAGGCGGTTAAAGCCAGAAAAGCGGCACAAAATAGCAATGACTTGCGCATGAATTTATCCTCCGGGAACGTTTCCCGAAGTCTTACAACACTTTTATTGCCGTTGCCAACTTATCCTTTAGACATGCCTCTTAATGCAGCCGGTTTACTCTTGATCTGTAATTGTGGTTTCGGCTTTTGAGAGTTTACCAGTTTGATGGTGTTGGATTTGGGTTGTAAGGACGCCAAATGAGCAACGTTGAACGAATTATGATAATTTTTGTCGCCACAATTTCCCATGGCCTCTCCAATGAGGGACATATATTTGCCGGACTGAGCCTCAGATAGTTTATACCGTTGATTGATGTTTTCCATATCCGTCATAAACTTGATCGGGTTGAGTTCGTCCCGGGCGCTCAACCCTCCCGCTTCGACCATGAAGGCGGTGTAGGTTTCGACAACGGGAATTTCACCGGTTTCGACCTTGGACATGAGAGACTTCGTCAAACAGGCGCAGCCTTTTGTATCGCTGGCGCCCTCAGTGAAATTCACATCATTTATGGTCATTGCATTGGTGCAACGCGCCATGAATTGTTTTTCCGACTCCAAAGAAATATTATAGTCGTCATAAACCTTTTGTTCGGCATGTGCGCCAAATACGAACACACCAGCAAGTACGGCGCCAGCGCCCATGGTTTTGTATAGGATATTCATCTAATTGCCCCTCTTTATTTTTGTAAAGATGCTAGGGATTAGGTCCTAAGATTGTGAAAAAACTTTCGCTTAATGAATTATGATTTTTTGCGCGCGATCCAATCGGAAACCAATTCTTCTAATATAGATAAGGGCACGGATCCATTGGCCAAAATAACATCGTGATACTCTCTAATATCGAAGTCCTCGCCGAGCTCTGTTTCAGCCCGAGTCCTAAGCGCGTCTATTTTCAACATGCCGATTTTATAGGCCGTCGCTTGACCTGGCCACACGATATAGCGGTCGACTTCCGCCCGAATATCGCCCTCTGCATTGGCCGTGTTCTCCATCATGTATTCCACCGCCTCGGCGCGAGTCCATTTCTTGGCGTGTATGCCCGTGTCCACAACCAAGCGCGCGGCGCGAAATATTTCCATCGAGAGTCGCCCGAAATCCTGATAAGGATCTGTATATAATCCCAGCTCCTTCGGGATGCGCTCTGCATATAACGCCCAACCCTCAATATATGGCGTATGACCGCCTAGTGTGCGAAAGCGTGGTAAACCCTTAAGTTCTTGAGCGATGGCGATTTGCATATGATGGCCGGGAATACCCTCATGATAGGCCAGCGCCTGCAATTGATAGATGGGCAGGTCATTCATATCCTTTAGATTTATATAATAAGTACCGGGCCGGCTACCATCCACGGAGGGTTCGTTATAAAATGCCCCAAAGGCCGAGGCCTCACGGTACGGCTCGACCCTTTTGACAATCATATCAGCCTGGGGTGTTGTGATGAACAGGTCATCCATTTTGGCTTTCATCTCGGCGATAACTTGGGTTGCCTGTTCCATATAGGCCGCTCGGCCTTCATCGGTGTTTTCGTATAAGAATTCTGGGTCGGTTCTAAGCTTGTCAAAGAATTGCCGGGTTGCGCCATCAAAACCTACATCCTTCATAATGACCTGCATTTCCGACTTTATACGCGCCACCTCGTCGATACCGATTTGATGGATTTCATCCGCTGTCAGGTCCGTGGACGTGTAATGTTTCAACCGGGATTGATAAAAACGAGCCCCGTCTGGAAGCTTCCAAGCGCCATCATTGTCGTCAGCCATCGCTTCGTGCCGAATGGTCATATTGATTACATCATCATAGGCCGGCTTCACATGGTTCATTAGGGCGTTCCGGGCCCCATTCATAAGGTCATCGCTGATTTTGGAATCCAGACCGAGTCCGTCGATTTTAGAAGAAATATCCTTCCACAAAGGACTTTCTCCGGTTTGTTCAAAAGGTTTGCCGGAAACAATGTTTTGTGCCGCTTCTCTGATTTTAGGATAGACAAAACGCGGGAGGAGAACGCCGTTCTTGGCTTGGCTCTCCGCGAAAGCTGTCTGCTCCGCCAGGAATGACCCAAATTGCTCCAACCGACGAATATAATTCAACGCATCATCGCGATTTCCCACGCCGTGCGAATTACTCATAAATGCCGGAAGACCGGTGTGCGGCCCGCTCATGTGCTGAAATATGTAGATGTGGTCGTCATAGCGGGCGGCTTCGAGGCTGCCCTCTGCTGCATACTCGTAGAGTCGGTATGATAGTTTCGTAGCGGCGTCCAAGCGGTCAGGGTCGAAATTACGACGTAATTCCGACAACCATGTCTCTGTCAAAGCATTGGTTTCATTTTTAAATAGTCGGCTGGTATCGTCCAGCAGGTCCTGCTGCTGATCTAAACCTAATCGCGTGGCGCTCATAGGAGAGCGCAACACCGTTTCATCGAACCTGTTCTCAAACCAGGCGTTCAGGCGGTCACTTTCTGTTTCGACGATTTCGCGCTGGGCCTTAGTTGGGCCTTCTTTCGCGCAGGCTGGCAAAACAAGGGCCGTGCCGAGTACGGCGAGAACTGTTACTAATTTAGACGTTTTGAAAGGCATTTTTCCACCATTGAGATATGATCTGATATTAGAAAAAAATCGGACGTATTCAATTTTATTTCCATTCTTTTTGCGCCGGGCGAAAAAATAATCAAAGAATGACCTTATGGTTTCAGTGATTCGCGATACCGTTGTAGAAGAACGGCCCAAAACCGCTGGCGGAGGTCTGTGGAAATTTGCGCTGGTTTTTCTAATTTTGGTCAGTCTTGTCTTTGGTTTTATCTTTGCCCCTGACTTTGGAATTAGATCCTGGGTCGTGTTTGGCGCCATGGCAATCTTGGGCATTGTGTTTTTAATTATTTCCCTGACGCGGACCTTTGATGCCTCAGGGGCGCCCGTATCAATTCCGATCTCGACGGCATTGGAAAGAGTATTTGCTCGGAGTCCTCATGCAGGTGCCATCATCGAAAATGGCAGGGTGGTTCGTGCCAATGACAGCTACCTTGAGCTTGTGGATCGTTTGGGGATTGATCAAGGCGAAACGGATCCGCCTTTGCCGGCAAAACTATTTGATCAGCTATCGGAAGATGCCAAGGCCGCCGTTTTCCGATTGAGCAATATGGACGAAATGGACGCCTTCGTCGAAGAGAAGGTTGAATTCTGGACCGAGGATGAGGGGCTGCTCCGATTTTTGTTGCGAGTCACAGCGTTTCAGGGGCAACGGGTTTGGGAAATTTTGGACTTCACACATGATGCCAAAAGTGATCCGGAGCTATTGGCCAAGGCGCCTATCGGTCTAATGGCCGTAGCAGAGGACGGCGAACTCATTTCAGCCAATGACGTCATTTTGGATTGGATTGGAATTTCCTCGCTTCAGGGAATGAGTTTTCGTGACGTAGTAGAGCATCCCGATGGAATTCTGGGGGCGCCCAAGGAGGCCAAGCGAACCATTCGTTTTGACACCCGTTTAATGACGCAAAAAAACAGCGCGACGCCGGTCGTGTTAATTGGGAGCTGGAGTCCTCATGCATCAGGGCGGATGATTGCCAGCTTGGCATTTCATGGACATTCGAGTGTTTCCTATGCTCAGGCAGGATCGGCCGCAATCGGGGGCGCAGGTGCCGATGTATCGGCCTTAAGCCCCGTTGCAGCGCTCGATGCACCGTTTGCGACAGTTGATATAGACAGCTCTGATTTTAAATCAGCCAAAGTCGTACGGGGGAACAACGCTTTTATAAAACTTTTAGGGGCAACCGATTGCGAAGGTCGGGCCCTGACAGATATTTTTACGCCAATTGGAATGGGGATGAGCCTTTTCGACATCGACCCCGAGACATTCTTACCGGATCAATCTGTCGATGTGCAAATCAAAGGCCGGGATGGACGGTTCGTCAGCGTTTATCCCAAGACCGACCCGGCGTCCGGCCGTTGCCGCTTATATTTGGTCGATATTTCAGCGCGTAAAGTGCTTGAGGATCAGTTGGCGCAATCTCAGAAGATGCAAGCGATTGGTCGTCTCGTTGCCGAAATTGCCCACGACTTTAATAATCTTCTGGCGGCGATCCGGCTCTACACGGATACTTTGCTGGGGCGTCACCCCATTGGTGACCCGTCTTATCCAGAGCTTCAACAAATCAACGCCAATGTAAACCGCGCGGCTTCGCTGGTGAAAAAGCTTTTGGGATATTCGCGCAAACAAACTATTCGGGCGGAAAACCTTGATGTGTCTGAAACCCTGTCTGACATGGCCGTGACCCTTAAACAGGTTCTGGGTGAAAAGGTTAAACTCGATATCAAACACGGCCGAAATCTTTCGCCTATCCGGGTTGATAAAAATCAGTTTGATACTGTGTTGATGAATTTGGCCGTCAATGCGCGCGATGCTATGAAAGGGCAGGGCGGAGGCACGATTACCATTCAGAGCCAGATGATAGCCAAGGCGTCGATTGAAAATCCCGGCCTGAAAGCCTCGCTTGAGGTCATCGAAAGCGATAATGTCGTCAAAATTTCCGTAACGGATACAGGCACGGGTATGACCGATGAGGTCAAAGCGAAAATATTTGAACCCTTCTTTACGACCAAAGGTCAAGGTGAGGGCACGGGCCTTGGCTTGGCAACTGTTTACGGGATCGTTCAGCAAACGGGCGGCTACCTCGCTGTTGATAGTGAACTGGGCGTTGGGACAACCTTTGCCGTTTATCTACCAGAAGGTAGTACTTTGCCTGAGGCGGAAGCGGCTAAAAGCCTCAAGCCCGCCCCGCCTGCGGTCAAAGCCCCTTCCGATTTGGCTGGCTCCGGAACAATTCTCTTTGTCGAGGATGAGGCCTCCGTCCGTATTATTGCCGCCAAAACCCTTCGCAAGCGGGGCTACACCGTTATAGAGGCTTGTGATGGCGAGGAAGCCTATGAGCTCATTGAAGACGCAGAGACGCCTTTTGATTTGATGATTTCTGATGTGGTTATGCCGGGGATGGACGGACCCACTTTATTGAAAAAAGCACGGCCACAATTAAAGCAAACCCGAATCGTCTTTATCTCAGGATACGCCGAAGAAGAGTTTTCCGAACTTCTGGCCGAAGAACCAGATGTCACCTTTCTGCCAAAGCCTTTCACCCTTGTTCAGCTGGCGGAAAAGGTTAAGCAACAGATCGGAGAAGTTGCTTAATTTCAATGACTTAAGGTGATGTGTTCCGCAATTGTTCTTTTTTCTTGACCCGAGAGAACAAAATAAGTACACACACTCCACGGCAGTCCATTTCCAGCCGCAAAATAAACAGGTGACCGAAGGGCTCCGGTCATCTAATTTGGAGATATAGAAATGGCCAAAAAGGCTCAGTTAAAAGTCGTAGGTAATCCCGTGGACGCAGATAAATCCTCAGCGCTAGAAGCCGCACTTAGTCAAATCGACCGTGCATTCGGTAAAGGCTCTGTCATGCGCCTTGGACAAAAAGCCAGTATGGACATTGAAGCGGTATCAACCGGTTCACTGGGGCTGGATATCGCGCTCGGTATCGGCGGGCTTCCGAAGGGACGTGTGATTGAAATTTATGGGCCGGAAAGTTCCGGTAAAACAACATTGTCTTTGCACTGTGTGGCGGAAATGCAAAAAACCGGTGGTGTGGCGGCCTTTATTGACGCCGAGCATGCATTGGACCCGGTTTATGCTGCCAAGCTGGGCGTAGACGTCAATGAACTTCTAATTTCGCAGCCAGATACAGGCGAGCAGGGGCTGGAGATCGCGGATACGTTGGTCCGGTCTGGTGCCGTTGACGTTTTAGTTATCGACTCAGTTGCCGCTTTGACCCCGCGTGCGGAGCTGGAAGGTGATATGGGCGACAGCCTGCCGGGTCTGCAGGCCCGTCTCATGAGCCAGGCTTTACGTAAACTGACCGGCTCCATCGCCAAATCCGGTTGTATGGTTATCTTTATCAACCAGATCCGCCACAAGATTGGTGTGATGTATGGATCCCCAGAAACCACAACTGGCGGTAATGCGCTGAAGTTTTATGCCTCTGTGCGTCTGGATATCCGCCGCATTGGTTCCATTAAAAGCCGGGATGAGGTTATCGGTAATCAAACCCGGGTCAAAATCGTCAAAAACAAGGTGGCACCGCCGTTCCGTCAGGTCGAATTCGACATCATGTACGGAGAAGGCATTTCCAAAACGGGTGAGCTGATCGATCTTGGTGTAAAGGCCGGTATCGTTGAAAAGTCAGGTTCCTGGTATTCCTACGGCGAAGAGCGTATCGGCCAGGGACGTGAAAATGTCCGTCAGTTCCTTTTGGCTAATCCGGATATTGCCGAGACAGTCGAAAAGCAAATCCGTGTAAATGAAGGTTTGTTATCTGACGAACTGCTGATGCCTAAGGATGATGCTGACCGAGATCAGGAAGAGGAAGGCAGCGGGCCTGATACCCCTGATGAGATCGCTTCCGCCGGTTAATTCAACCCTATAAGTTTGACTCGCATCCGCGAGTCTGAGCCCGATTATCGGTCCAGATGCTCTCCAATGTATTTGGGCCGATAATCAACCCTTCCCTAACCTCAGGGCTCAGATCAGTGGATTGAGCAAATGAGCGCTTGGCAATGCCGAGCGCTCTTTCTATATGGGGGTTTCGAATAACGGAAAGACGACAATGACAAGCCTGCGGGATATCCGAACACAGTTTTTGACTTATTTTGGTGACGATAAACACGAAAAGGTCGCCTCCAGCGCACTTGTGCCGGACAATGATCCGACTTTGATGTTCACCAATGCCGGCATGGTACAGTTTAAGGATTATTTTACAGGATCCACCCAGCCGCCATACCCACGGGCCGTTACGTCTCAAAAATGTGTACGCGCGGGCGGTAAGCATAATGATCTCGATAATGTCGGTTACACGGCGCGGCATCACACATTTTTTGAGATGCTGGGTAATTTTTCGTTTGGAGATTATTTCAAAGATCATGCCATTGAGCGGGCCTGGAATTTGGTGACCAAAGA
>CALDSY010000156.1 GCA_937924355.1 uncultured Caulobacterales bacterium | reverse complement strand
AGCACATGAAGGTGGGTCGCATTTACATGATCACCAGATCCAGAGATGTAGGGGTGATTGGGGAGGAACCCGTTTTCACTTGTCACCAGCGCCTGCGCTCTTTGATCAGATATTTCTGAAAGATAGCTTTGAGCCTGCGTTGCGGCGCCTGTCTTTTGAAAGGGCGCATAATCAAAACGATCAGGCCTTGGTAATGTGGCGATTTTGTCTTTGGCGGCTTGTCGCCAGGCGTTGAAATCTCGGTTTTGAAAAATGACACCTTTGCCTGTGAGCTTATAAACTATCGCGTCGTTTTTGTCGTAGAGACTGATATCAAAACCAATATTATCTGCGTTGACGGGGGCTGCAACGCCGCGGACAGGGCGCCCTACATGCGGCGAGCCCAACGTCCAACGGGTCTCTGTTAATGCTGTCCATTTCTCAGATGTATATTCACCTCTGGCAATGCCAGCTTCAAATGGCACCCAGAAATTAAGGGTCTGAAGGAAAATCGGATCGTAAGGATGCAAGGCCTGCCAAGGCCAAATGTCGAGATCATAGCCGCAACGAAATTCAAATGTGCCATCATCCTTAAGGACGCGGTCATAGGTGAAATCCGGCATTTGCTTCTTTTGCATGGCATGACCCTGCCAAAAGAATGCCTAGCACTCAACCACATTTACGGCGAGGCCGCCTTGTGATGTCTCTTTATATTTCGACGACATATCCAACCCGGTCTGTCGCATGGTTTCGATAACCTGATCTAGGCTCACTTTCATTTGCGACGGCGCATGCAAAGCGAGGCGCGCCGCATTGGCAGCTTTGACGGCGCCGATGGCGTTGCGTTCAATACACGGTATTTGCACGAGCCCGCCCACCGGATCGCAAGTTAGGCCTAGATTATGTTCCATGCCAATCTCGGCTGCGCTGGCCAGTTGTTCCGGATTGCCGCCCCAGACAGCGGCGAGGGCACCGGCGGCCATGGAGCAAGCTACGCCCACCTCACCCTGACAGCCCATCTCTGCGCCCGAAATAGACGCACGCTGCTTGTAAAGAATACCAATGGCGCCAGCGGTGAGAAGGAATTTTCGGGTATTGGCTTTGTTTTCCCGTTCGCCGCAGCAATAATGTTTCAGTACGGCCGGTAAAATCCCAGCAGCACCATTCGTTGGCGCGGTAACGACTTTACCACCGGCAGCGTTCTCCTCGTTCACGGCCATGGCGTAGACATTGAGCCAGTCAAAGAGTTGCTCACGTTCATTGGATGGCGGCGCGCCGTGAAGCTTTTGCCATATTCCAGGCGCGCGGCGTTTGACCTTTAAACCGCCCGGGAGATGACCTTCAGTATTCAGGCCGCGATCAATGCAGGCCAGCATAGTCTCTGCGATATAATCGAGTTCATTGTCTGTTTCCACGCGGGGACGATGCGCATCTTCGTTGGCATAGATGATTTGGTGCATGGCCACATCTTCGTCCTTGCAGAACTGAAGAAGGTCGGCAGCAGACTCAAAGGCAAATGGCACTTTACCGCCGGTTCGAACAATATCGTTTTTGACCGGTTTCAGAAGTTGTTCTCGAGAGGCAATAAAACCGCCGCCGGTCGAGTAATAGGTCTGCTCCCGCAAAATTTCTCCGTCACTATCATAGGCGCCGAGCCACATTTCATTGGGATGGAGATCCGTCTTGGTGTCATAATCGAAAATCAGATCGGTTTCCGTATCGAAGCTGATTTCTTTTTTGGCATCCATCAAAAGCTTTCTGGTCGCTTTGATTTCGGCAATGTCATTATGGGTTTTTTCAATATCCAGTGTTTTAGGATATAGTCCCATCAATCCCATCAGCACGGCATCAGGTGTTCCGTGTCCAACGCCTGTAAATGCCAAAGAGCCTCGTAACTTGGCTTTCACATTGACTGTAGCATCAAATATTTTTTCACGGTGCAGGCTCGCAACAAAGCGCCCAGCAATGCGGATGGGCCCCACTGTGTGGGAACTGGATGGTCCAACGCCAATCCGAAAAAGATCCAAAACTGAAATCATGGCGAGCCTATATTATCTTGAAGAAGAAAAAATTTGCCTAATTTAGACAGATTCAAAGGGGAGCGGCCCGACTGTAGCCAGACGGTTTCCGTCTGTTGCTTCAACCGTCAAATTTGTACCGTAATCCCAGTGATTTTTATCAACCATTCCGATCCCAATATTAGCGCCGAAGTCTGGTGACCAAGCGGCGCCTGTTACTTGACCGACACGATCGCCTTTTTCATTCGTGATCGGCCATGGATTTACACAAGATGGAACGCGTGCGCCGCTTAAAGTAAGGCCTCGTATGATTTGTTTCGGACCTGTTTTTTTCTCCGCTCTTAGGGCGTCGCCGCCAATACAAATATTCATCGCTTCATTGTGACAGTATTTACCAAGGCCGCACTCAAATGGGCTGTTTTCTTCGGTCATGTCATTGCCGTGAGAGAGAAGCCCGCCTTCAATGCGCTCTATGCCATTGGGACAACCGGCGCGGACATTGTATTTCTCTCCGGCTTCAAACAGAATATCCCAAACCTGTTCGCCATTTTCTGTACCTTCAAGATAGATTTCAAAGCCGCCTTGCTTCGACCAACCAGAGCGCGCAACCAGATAGTCTTTGCCGCCGATGTTATATTGACGGTGACGGAAGAAACCGAGGTCGCGGATGCAATCACCCACTATATCTGCCATAAGGTCGTCGGATTTAGGGCCTTGGACGCCTAAAGGGGAAACATCCGGCTCAAACACATCCACATTGAGGTTCTTACCGATGGCGAGGCCTTTGAGCCAATAGAGCATGTCAGAGTCCGCCAGCGAAACCCAAAAGCGGTCATCGGATATTTTGACGGCAACCGGATCATTGAGCATGCCGCCTTTGTCATTGACCATAGGAATATAATAGCACTGATCATCCTGCATTTTTCTAAGACTGCGGGGCGTTACCCACTGAACCAGTTCACGGGCGTCAGGACCACGGACTTCAACTTGACGTTCGCAGGCCACATCCCAGACCTGAACATGTTTTTTGAGGTGGTGGTAATCGGCCTCAACGGTTTCGAAAACCGTTGGCAATAGCATGTGATTATAGACTGTATAGGCACTGACGCCATTTTCTGTCACGCGGCGCGTAAACGGTGTCGAGCGGGTCCTGCGACTGACCGATAAGAACGGAGGTTGGCTCATTTATTTAACTCCAAGGAAACGGGCTATTTCACATAGCTCGGAAAGTCATCGAAATTGCTCTCAAATATTCATTCAGTATACCTTATTAAATCGTTAAACATAATGGTATGGGCTGGAAAATATGGTTTTCAATGACAAACGGTTATGATAAGCGCTGGCTAATAATACAGGGGAACTGCCGGTGAATAAAATACCGAACCATTTTGACTTGCGATCATTAGAAGTCTTCGTCGTGACCGCTGAACAGGGTGGTATGACCCAAAGCGCCAAAGTCTTGCGCATGACGCAATCGGCTGTTTCGCAGATCATAGCAGGCCTTGAGGATGGGATCGGCGTCAAGCTGTTTGATCGTTCTGTGCGTCCGATTGTGTTGACAACGGCAGGGCGGATTTTACTGGAACGTGTCCGGCAAATCCTAAAAGATACGCGGGAAGCTCTCCGTGAAACCCAAACTCAAGAACGCCGGAGGTTAGCGTCCCTGACGGTTGCCATGTCAGATAGTTTGTCTGCGGCGCTTGGGCCGCTTTTATATGTGAAACTCAATGAGTTGTCCGGCTATTGGCGTTTTTGGAGTGGCCTATCGCCGTTCCATCGGGCAGATTTTCTAGCCCACAATATCGATGTTGTCTTCACCAGCAGTAACGTCATGGAAGATATTGCCGGTGTTGAGCGACATATGGTTTTCCAAGAGCCTTACGTTCTTATTTTTCCCAAAGATTATAATGGCGATAAAGAGCTCCATACGGGTGAAAAAGAAGATTTGCCTTTTCTTCGTATTTCTCTGCGCTCTGCAATGGGCTTACGCATTGAGCGACAACTCAATCGCCTAAGGGTGAAGTTTCCGGATGTGGCAGAATTTGACCGTGCGCCAGCCCACTCAACAGCAGTAGCCAAAGGTATGGGGTGGGGCGTAACCACGCCGCTTTGCCTCTTGGAAAAGCCCGATATTATACCGCATCTACAGATTATGCCGATTACTCGCGGCGCTTTCAGTCGACAGTTTGATCTGCTGGCTCGGGAAGGCTCTTTGGGCGAAATTCCAAAGGACCTCGCGATAGAAGCCCGCCGTCTTTTGCAGGAGGAGTGTGTCCCGGTTTTGTTTGATCAAGTGCCTTGGCTCGAAGGGAAATTTAAGTGGGATGACGAAGAGCTGTAAAATAATTCATACTTATGGGTTGGGAAAATTCCCGCTTATTCCCGATGTCTTGAATTGCAAGACGTGTAAACCCCATAATACTATCTTCGATAAATGGAGTTAGTCATGGATCTGCCAGCCGATCTTTCTACGGTTTTAAAGCCCATTGAAGAGGCGCGTGGACTGCCGAACGCCTGTTATATCTCCGAAGAATATTATCAAACAGAAAAACAGAAGGTCTTTTTTGGTGGATGGGCCGCTCTTGCGTTTATAAGTGACGCCCCAAATCCAGGCGATGTTTGTCCTGTCGACTTTTTGGGAATGCCGCTTTTACTGGTGCGCAATAAGGATGACGGGCTCAAAGTCTTTCAAAATGTGTGCCGTCACCGGGGGATGATCCTGGTGGAAGAGGCGACGCATTTGCGGGGTCCCATTCGCTGCCCATATCACAGTTGGAGCTATGATTATGACGGCAATCTGGTTCGCACGCCGTATGTAGGCGGTGTTGGAATTGATGACCACGAGAATATTTGTCCCAAGGATTTAAGCCTCCACGAAATTCGGAGCCATGTCTGGCAGGGCGTCGTCTTTGTGGATGTCTCCGGACAGGCGCCGGCGTTCAATATTGCCCATAAGGATTTGCTCGGTCGTTGGGCGGAATTTGATCAGCCCTATCACCTTGGCGGCGCGGCGAGCCGTTTTGATATGACGCTAGATACAAACTGGAAACTGGCGGTAGAAAATTATTGCGAGTCCTATCATCTTCCGTGGATACATCCGGAGCTCAACGAAATCTCGCCCATAGATGCACATTATCATATTGAGCACGACTCCTATGCCGGACAGGGCAGTCGGAATTATCGCCAGCTCATTGGGGAAAATTCTAAAAAATTCAAAGACTTTGAGGGTTTAGGTGATGTTTGGGATGGGCAGTCTGAATATGTGGCCCTGTTCCCCAATGTCTTATTGGGTGTGCATCGGGACCATTCTTTTGCTATGTTGCTTATGCCCCAAGGGCCGGAAAAAACGCTTGAGCGTGTGGCGCTATATTATGCAGATAAAAATATCGACGTTCCGGAAAATCTAGACATGCTCAGAGAGAATGCCCGCATTTGGCAAGACGTCTTCAATGAGGATGTGGGCGTCGTCCAAGGCATGCAAAAAGGACGTCATGGTATGTATTTTGACGGCGGTAAGTTTTCGCCCGTCATGGACGGTCCCACCCATAGCTTCCATAAGTGGGTCGCGCGGACCTTAATGGTCTAGTCGAGCCAGCCGGCTTGTATTTGTTTCTCAAGCGCGGTGACGGCATTGCGCATGAGTATGGAAACCGTCACAGGACCGACGCCGCCTGGAACGGGCGTCACCCAACTGGCGACGTTTTTGACGGCGTCCGTATCTACGTCCCCAACAATTTTCGAGCCGCCTTCGCCGTCATCGACCTGGTTGATGCCAATGTCGATCACGGCCGCGCCCGGTTTGACCATATCGGCTCCGATAAGATGCGGGACGCCAACGGCAACAATCAAAGCATCGGCGCGTCGAGAATGAGCGGCGACAGACCTAGTCATGTGGTGGCAGACGGTGACCGTTGCGCCCTCGGCCATCAATAGGAACGCAGCGGGTTTGCCGACAATGGCGGAATGCCCCACCATGACGACTTCAAGGCCTTTCAGATCTAGGCCGGTTTCCTTGATGAGCTCAACCGAGGCGGCGGCGGTACAAGGAACGAGGGCCAGATCATCGTAAACAATGTTTCCGATTGATGCTGGATTCATGCCTTCCACGTCCTTGAGCGGATGAATGGCCGATTGCAGGGAGCGGACGTTAATGTGCTCTGGCGTCGGACGCTGCAGGATAATGCCCAGTACGCCATTGTCGTCATTCATATGGACAATCCGCTGCTTGGCTTCGGTCTGGGTGATATCACCGTCCCAGAATTGAGCATCAAAAGGAATTCCGAGTTTCTCTGCGGTCCGGGCCTGGTTTCGAATATAGACATCAATATCGGCTTGCTTGCCGATGGAAATAGAAACCAGCCGCCCAATTTCATGGCTACGTTGAGCTTTTCTCAGTCGCTTTTTGACATTAGAAAGAATGCGTTTTCGAACGGTTTTGCCGAGTAAAAGTCGGTTGTCATCCATAATTCTTTTCCTTTTCTTGGGCACATATCCCGAGATGCGGAAAATTCCAAGACCCGCCGCCTTCATGGCAATTCGACATGGTCTGTATGGCTCTCACTAATGAAGTGTGATATGCCTTGAACCCATAGACAAAGACAAGCAAAGCCAAAAACATAAATTTCCGTTTCGGGGAGAAACAATGGCGACTTTGTTAAACACAATCGAAGATGCCAAAGCGCGCGACATTTGTAAGGCTCACGGGGACAAACCGGATGAGCTCATTGAAGTCCTGCATGAGGTCCAAGCGGCTCATGGATATCTGTCCGATGCGGCTCTGCGGACCATTGCGCAATCCCTGAATATTTCCCGGGCTGAAATCCATGGTGTCGTTACGTTTTATCATGATTTCAAAAAGGAAAAGGGCGCTAAGCAAACCATTAAAATCTGCCGGGCCGAAGCTTGTCAGGCCGTTGGGGCCAATGAATTGATTGCCGAAGCAGAAACACATTTCAAAACTAAAATGGATGACAAAGCCGTCGCGATCAAGCTCGAGGCAACTTATTGTCTGGGCAATTGCGCGCTCGGTCCCGCCGTTATGATTGATGATCAGCTTTACGGCCGCGTGGATATAGCCCGGCTCAAAACCATCTCCAATAATCACAAGGGAGAGGACTGATGAGAGTTTTTGTTCCTTGTGATGCGGCAGCCCTATCTATGGGCGCGGATGAGGTGGCGGCTGCTATTGCTATCGCCGCGCCGAACGCAGAGATAATCCGGAACGGATCTCGTGGCATGTTGTGGCTTGAGCCCTTGGTCGAAGTGGAAACTGATAAAGGTCGCGTGGCTTATGGTCCTGTCACTGCAGGCGATGTAGCTGGCCTCGTTAAAGACGGTATGCTCGACGGAAAGGATCACGATCTTTGTCATGGCCCGACCGAAGACATGGATTATCTGAAAAACCAGGAACGGCTGACCTTTGCCCGGGTTGGGATTATCGACCCGCTGAGCTTGGATGATTACAAGGCACATGGCGGCGTGAAGGGGCTTGAAAAAGCCTTGAAGATCGGCGCTCAAAAAATCGTTGATGAAGTCAAAGAGTCCGGTCTGCGTGGCCGAGGCGGGGCTGGTTTCCCCACGGGTATTAAATGGCAGACCGCTCTGGCCCAGGAAGAGACGCAAAAGTATCTGTGCGCCAACGCGGATGAAGGCGATAGCGGCACATTCGCCGATCGTATGCTCATGGAAGGCGATCCGTTTTCTCTAATCGAAGGCATGGTCATTGGCGGGCTCGGGATAGGTGCCGACACGGGCTATATCTATATCCGTTCTGAATACCCTCACGCCATTCGAACCATGAGAAAGGCTATCGAGATTTGGGATAGGGCTGACCTTTTCGGTCGCAATGAAGACGGAAGTCCAAGGTTTGATTTGCAAATCCGAGTCGGCGCGGGTGCTTACATTTGCGGCGAAGAAAGCTCTATGCTGGAAAGTATTGAAGGCAAACGCGGCGAAGTGAAGGTCAAGCCGCCCATTCCGGCGATCTCAGGGCTCTTCAACAAACCGACGATTGTGAACAATGTGCTGACCCTTGCCAGTGTGCCTTACATCATGGCCAATGGCGCTAAAGCCTACGCCGATTTCGGACAGGGTCGCTCGATGGGCACGCAGCCTTTCCAGCTTGCCGGTGATATTGCGCGCGGTGGTCTGGTTGAGAAAGCCTTCGGCGTCACCATGAATGAGCTTCTCAATGATTTTGGCGGCGGTACGCGAAGTGGCCGCGCAATCAAAGCTGTACAAGCCGGCGGACCGCTAGGCGGCTTTGTGGCTCCAGCCGATTTCGATATGGCCATGGGCTATGAAAGCATGGCCGAGCGCGGCGCCATGATGGGGCATGGCGGGCTTGTTGTGTTCAATGATCAAACAAATATGGGTTCTATGGCGCGCTACGCTATGGAGTTTTGCGAGATTGAATCCTGCGGAAAATGTACCCCCTGCCGCATTGGCGCGGTTCGCGGTAAAGAAACCATCGACAAGATCATGGCAGGTGAAGAACAGGGTAAAAACCTGGAGGTTCTCGAAGATCTCTGTGATCTCATGGAAACGGCCTCACTGTGCGCTATGGGTGGTCTGACCCCCATGCCAGTGCGGTCGGCGTTAAAACAATTCCCCGAAGACTTTCTTGGAACAGCCCCTGAAGATAGTAGCAAGCAGGCTGCGGAGTAGATTATGACTTTATTGCGTGAAAAAGATTACGGCACCAAAGCTGTCAAATCAGAGAAAACAGTCTCCCTTGAAATCGACGGAAACATGGTCACCGTGCCTGAAGGCACGTCAGTCATGCGCGCCGCCAATGAGGCCGGGATATCCATCCCAAAACTCTGCGCTACAGATAGTCTTGACGCGTTTGGTTCCTGCCGTATGTGCGTTTGTAAGGTGGATGGCCGCAAAGGCATGCCGGCATCCTGCACCACGCCTGTAACGGATGGCATGGTCGTCACGACGCAGGACGAAGACATCGCCAAAGTTCGCAAAGGCGTCATGGAGCTTTACATCTCTGACCATCCACTGGATTGCCTGACCTGTTCAGATAATGGCGATTGCGAGCTGCAGGATGTGGCCGGGCAAGTAGGTCTTCGTAATGTGCGTTACGGTTATGACGGCGACAATCATTTGGATGCGCCAACAGATACATCAAACCCATATTTCCAGTTTGAAAGCAGCAAATGTATCGTCTGCTCGCGCTGCGTTCGTGCCTGTGATGAAGTGCAGGGGACATTGGCCCTGACCATTGAAGGTCGCGGTTTTAAATCCAAAGTTTCCCCCAGTATGGGCGAGAGTTTCATGGACTCCGAATGTGTATCTTGCGGTGCCTGTGTGCAGGCTTGTCCTACAGCTACGCTTCAGGAAAAAGCGGTTGTGGATCACGGCGTCCCGGACCGAACAGTGCTGACGACTTGCGCTTATTGCGGTGTGGGCTGTTCATTCAAGGCCGAGCTTAAGGGCGATCAAGTCATTCGCATGGTGCCGTGGAAAGACGGCAAAGCCAATCACGGACATTCTTGCGTCAAAGGCCGCTTTGCCTTTGGTTATGCCAGTCACCCTGACCGCATCACCAAGCCAATGATCCGAGACCATTACTTGGATCCGTGGAAAGAGGTGAGCTGGGAAGAGGCTATAGGGTTTGCGGCCGATAAGCTTAAAGC
>CALDSY010000155.1 GCA_937924355.1 uncultured Caulobacterales bacterium | reverse complement strand
AGCGTGGTCAATGACGCGCTGATCACGGCGACCAAACTTCCCAATTTGTTCCGGCGCATGTTCGCCGAAGGTGCGTTTAA
The DNA here is from genome assembly GCA_937924355.1 of uncultured Caulobacterales bacterium. Classification (GTDB taxonomy): domain Bacteria; phylum Pseudomonadota; class Alphaproteobacteria; order Caulobacterales; family Maricaulaceae; genus JACOMS01. The sequence continues at coordinate 34,715 of CALDSY010000155.1, read as the reverse complement.
CGCGGCTTTTATACCGCTTTATGCAAAACGGATCGAAAATGACGACAAGGATAAAGGCGAGCAGGAAGCGGCCCAATTTGCGGGCGAGGCCATAGCGGCTCTATTTTTCCTCGTCGCCCTGATCGTCATCGGATTTCAGATTACCATGCCCTGGGCGCTGAACTTGATCGGTGGTGGCCTCGACAAGGAATTGGCCCAGTTTGAAGGTGGCCGATCTGTTTACGATTTGGCTGTCGTCTATGCACGGATTACCATGCCATATTTGCTTCTCATGTCATTGGCCGCATTGATTTCCGGCATGCTGAACACCCATAACCGGTTCGCCATCGCCGCCTTCGTACCCGTGCTTTATAATGTTGTTTCAATATCAATTCTGGTGCTGACCACGCGCGGAGATTTACCGCTAGAAAAACTCGGGTTCTATATGTCTATCGGCATGACCGTTTCGGGGTTTTTGCAGCTGGGCATGTTATTTTACGGTATAAAGCGCAGCGGCATTCGCCTGCCCCTTTACCGCCCCAAGCTGACACCCGGGGTCAAACGCCTTTGGATATTGGGCGTACCCGGTATGATCTCGGCGGGCATTACCCATATCAATATTATGGTCAGCCACGCGATTTCTACCCTCAAAGAAGGCGCGCCCAGTTGGCTGTATTACTCAGACCGCCTCTATCAGCTCCCGCTGGGGATTATCGGCATTGCTATGGGCGTAGCCCTGCTCCCGGCTTTGGCCCGGCGCTTGCGATCTGGTGATGAGTCCGGCGCCATGTCGTCCATGAACCGGGCCATCGAAATCACCGCCTATTTGACAATACCGGCAACGGTCGCGCTGGCGATCATGCCGCAATTCCTGATCGGCGGGCTGTTTGAACGGGGGATGTTCGGACCGAACGACACAAAGCAAACCTCTATGGCCCTCCAGATGTTTGCTTTTGGATTACCCGCATTCGTGCTGCTCAAGGTTTTAACCCCGGCCTTTTTTGCCAGGGAAAATACCCGGACGCCCATGATTTTCGCGGCTATTTCAGCGCTCATCAATCTGGTCTTCGGGGCCACCATGTTTTTCACGCTAGGCTTCTTTGGTCTGGCTTTGGCAACGACTATCGCCGGTTGGACCAATGTTGTTCTTCTCGCCCGGGTCCTTTTCCAGAAAGGGCATTTGCGGTTTGACAAACGCCTGCGTCTGCGCCTGCCGCGAATTTTCGCCGCCGCCGTGATCATGGGCGTCGTAACGTGGTTTTTGTCTCGATGGGCCCATCCCATGCTCAACGGCTTTATTCCCAATGACTATTTCTGGCTTGGCGTTGTCTGCGGGCTTGGCTTGCTAACCTATGTCATATTCTCCTTCGTCTTTCGCGCCTTTAGCACGGCTGACTTCAGATACGCGTTTCGCCGCAAATCCTCTGAATAGGCTTGAGTAATACGGCGAGGCTGTTACAAGCGCCTCGTTTTTTATAGAGGCCAATATGAGTGAAAAACCGGTTGAATATACCGGCCCTGAACGGGTCTTTTCCGGCGTCCAGCCTTCTGGCTCCCTGCACCTAGGGAACTATTTGGGCGCGTTAAAGAAGTTTGTCGATCTGCAAGATGACCATGATTGCGTCTATTGCATCGTGGATCTGCATGCTGTGACCGTCTGGCAGGACCCCAAAGAACTGGCCGATCAAACCCGCCATATCGCAGCGGCATTCCTGGCCGCTGGTGTCGATCCTGACAAAGCCATTATCTATCCTCAGTCCCAGGTTCGGGCCCATTCAGAACTGGCTTGGTATTTCAACTGCGTGGCCCGCATTGGCTGGCTCAATCGTATGACCCAGTTCAAGGACAAGGCCGGCAAAAACTCCGAGAAGATGTCGGTTGGGCTGTATGACTATCCGGTCCTGCAGGCGGCAGACATACTGGCGTTCAAGGCGACCCACGTGCCGGTCGGCGAAGACCAGAAACAACATTTGGAACTGTCCCGGGATATTGCCGCCAAGTTCAATAATGATTTTAGTGTGCCCGGATTTTTCCCGCTTCCCGACCCCTTGATTAAAGGTCCAGGCGCGCGTGTCATGTCATTGAAAGATGGGTCCAGCAAAATGAGTAAATCTGACCCGTCCGATTTATCCCGGATCAATCTGACAGACGAAGCCGACAAGATTGCCAAGAAGATCCGCAAGGCCAAAACCGATCCGGCACCTATCCCGGCTGAGATGGACGGTCTGGAAGGTCGCCCCGAGGTTGCCAATCTGGTTGGAATTTATGCGGCCCTGTCTGGAAAATCTGATCAGGACGTCTTGAATCAATACGCGGGTGAAGGGTTTGGAGTGTTCAAGCCGGCGCTCGCCGATTTATGCGTCGAGAAAATCGCGCCCATTACAGAGACCATGAACCGCTACCTGGCCGACCCCGCAGAGATTGACCGCATTTTGGCCAAAGGCGCCGAAGCGGCAGCAGCCATCGCTGACCCTATCGTCTCCGATGTGCGTGATATAATGGGATTTTGGAAAGCCTGATGAAAAAAGTTCTAAGCGCGCTGACGTTGTCCTTAGCCCTGCTGGCCTGTACGCCAACAACCGAAGTACCGCCGAAGAAAGGCATGGAGATTTCATCTGCTATCGTGCGGACGCCAATGGGCGGCCAAACCATGACGGCCGGATATTTTCAGCTGACGAACTATACGAAACTGGATGATGCGCTGATCGGTGTAGAAAGCCCTGTTGCTGCGCGGGTCGAAATGCACGCCACGGAAATGGTCGACGGGCGCATGAGCATGCGCAAGAAAGTTTCTTTGGATATCAAGGCGGGCGACACGCTCGAGTTCAAACCCAAGGGGCTGCATCTCATGTTATTTGATGTGGCCTTACAGGCCGATCAAAAAGACGCGGCGCTAACACTGAAGTTTAAACATGCACCTGATGTGACCATTATCGCTGAGATCGCGGACACGGTCTCGCACACTAAATAGCACTAAACACTAATTCTTACTCTTGACCAAAATCCTGGAGGGCTTTGTCAATCGCCCGCCAGCGTTCTTCGAAAACCGGATGGGTGTCCTCTATCTGGGATTTGTGATTAAGCGGGTTGGCGCTCCACTGTGCCAGAGCGAGCTGGCCATCATAACCGGCCGCGAGAATATATTTCATCCCTAGGCGATCGGCGTCTAATTCAAAAGCCTTGGTTGGGGTTTTAAAAATATGGCCTTCAGTGGCGTGGGCAAGTTCATGCGCTATGATCATAGCCAGGGACTCTTCTGCATCAATGGTATTGACCAATTCCGTAGTTACCCAAATCTCTTCGCCGTCCGTGTAGGCATTGATCATATCTGCAAAGAAAAGCTGGACGGGATAAGCACACGCATTGAGCGGCGTGAGCTGAACCGAGTCGGTTTCTTGTCCCCGTTTAAACGTGATCTGGGTTGTACCGGTCGTCCATTCGCCGCGCGAGACGACCTCATAAAACAGGCGTGAGCGGTCGCCCTCAATCATATCAATTTCACCAATAGACAGGATTTCATCGCCGGTTTTCAGGCCTGCCTTTTCAGCCGGCGAGTCCGGAATAACGTGGCGCACGAACGGCCTTGGTCCAATTGACAAACGGGTCCTGGCTTCCTTGCGCATATCTTCGGGGAAATCGAAAATCGTATGAATACGGAGCCCTACTTCAGGGCCTGTTTCGGGGCAATCCGTGACATTGGCCGTAAGGATACGAAAGGCTGTGTTTTCGAGTGTGGCATTCAGATCCAAGAACTGCTGCAATACATCATCTTCGGCGGGAACTAAAGCTTGGGTGACTTCACTTTCAGAAGGTTGGCAGGCTGCTAAAAATACAAAGCCCCATAATCCCATCATGATTTTGATAATTTGGCTCACTCGTCTTTGAGTTCCGGTATCAGGGGTTCGCCGGCCGATGTCTTGGCCGCGATTTCGGCTCGTGTCGCCTCGATCTGAACAGACCGATTAGGATAGGCCGGATGGGTTTTGGCTCGTCCAATCCCGCGCAAAGATTGCAACGCCAAACGCCGCCAGAGATCTTCGACATTAGCCGGGTCAAAACCGGCGCGGGCCATATAGTAGAGCCCCACATAATCGGCTTCAGATTCAAAAATACGCGTATAGCGCGTTCCGCCCAATGACAGAACATAATTGGTCACGGATTTACGAATATGGCTTTGGGTGTTGTGGGCCAGTTCGTGACCGATGATATAGGCCAGCTCGTCATCGGATTTAACGAAATTCATCATGCCTGCAGTAACGATGATAGATTTCCCATTGGCGTAAGCATTGATGGCCGAGCTCATGCGAAGCAAAGCCGGGTAATAGCACGCCTCATCGCCTTCCAGATTGATATTTTCTTTGACTCCCAGACGGGATTTCTGAATTTGTACACCCTCTTTTAGATGCCAGTTCAACGTCTTGCCGGGCGCAGATAAGACGCCGTCTTTGCCAAAAATCTGATCCCCTTTTTGTAGCCCGGCTTTATCTGCAGAAGATCCAGGCCGCACATAAACCACCAAATGTTTATCACCGAGACCCAGCTCGCGCCGGGCACCTTCCCGTAGCTCTTTGGGGAAGGATTTCAGGCTTTGGGTCTTGAGACCCGGATCGGGCGCGGTTTTCTCACAGAGGTCGGCATTGGCGCTCAGGACGCGGTGAGCGACTGTATCCAAACGGGCGCGAAGGCGATCGATTTCTTCAAAGGCAGCCTGTTCTTGCGTGATTTTCTCTTTTTGAACAGCCACGACGTCCGTATCCGGTAAACGGGTATTCAGACTGGTGCATCCCAGTAGGACAAGAGGTATTATCGCCAGCCAACGCGTCATAGCTGTGTTCAAACCCGCTTGGGCAAAAAGGTCAAGTCGTGTGGGATTAATTTCACAGCCCTATTGCAGAGCCGCCCATAAATCGCCATGTAGTCTGCCAAGCATCGGAGTAGATCATGTTTATACAGACCGAAGACACACCTAATCCAGCAACGCTGAAATTTCTGCCGGGCCGTGATGTGGCCGGTAAAGGCAATCCCCCTCGAGATTTCCAGCGCGAAGACGACGTCTCCGCCGCCCCTTTGGCCGAAATGCTGTTCATGATCCCGGACGTGAAACGCATATTCTTTGGCGAAGATTATGTCTCGGTGACCAAGTCTGATACGGCGGAATGGAAGCATCTGAAACCGGCCGTTCTAGGCGCTATTATGGATTTCTTTGTAGCGGGCGGAGTCCCGCTTACGGACCAGATTGCCGCTGAAATGGAAGATGAGCAGGTCTATGAAGGCGTCACGCTCGAGATTGTCGAGCAGATTAAAGAGCTGATCGATCTGCGCGTGCGCCCGGCCGTGGCCCAAGACGGCGGCGACATCGTCTTTAAACATTTTGACGACGAAGACGGAACCGTGTTTCTGGAAATGCGCGGCGCCTGTGCGGGATGTCCGTCTTCGACCATGACATTGAAGTCCGGTATCGAAAACCTGCTCAAGCATTATGTCCCTGAAGTGAACCGGGTCGAGCAGGCCGCTTGATCACGCTTGCTCTCGATACATCGGGACCTTGGTGTACTTGCGCCATTGTTACGCCAGATCGAATTCTCAGCCATCCGTCCATGAATATCGGGCGCGGTCATGCGGAGCGCCTGGCCCCCATGGTCGCCGAAGCCATCGAGCTGGCGCAAATCCAAGCCCGCGACATTGACCAGATCGCGGTTGCGACAGGACCTGGCAGTTTCACAGGACTGCGCGTGGCCCTCGCATTTGGGCGCAGCTTTGCCCTGCCCCGAAAGCTTCCGGTTATTGGAGTCTCAGCTTTGCACGCTATGGCCGCGGAAGCCGATCCGGAAGATTCTAAAAAGATCCTATCCGCCATTAATGCCAAGCGCGGCGATATTTGCTGGGCCTATTATGAAAACGGCAAAGAGATACGCGCGCCGCAAACCATGCCCGTCGAAGCCGCCCGCACAGAAATCGCGGCTTTGCCCTATGATGACGGGGTCGGATGCGGATTTGAATTACTGGGTCAGCCATCAAAGATCGATCATGTCTCAGGGCCTATATTAGGATGGATGAGCGAAACCCTGGATCCCAAAATTTACGCGCCAGACCCGTTTTACGCCCGCGGCCCAGACGCAAAACTTCCCGGTGGTAAAACGCCTTGATCCGAACTCTGCAATCGACCGATGCGCGAGATATGGCCGCGCTCCATGCCAGGTCCATCACTCCCGCTTGGCCACAAGAGGATATGGTCGAACATGCCGGCCGGGATATATGTCTTGGAGTTGGCCAACCGCTAGAGGCGTTTATCATTATTAGATTTGTCGAGGATCAAGGCGAGATCCTCACCATTGTCACGGACCCCGATCATCGAAAACAAGGCCATGGCCGGGCCTTACTGAATAAAACAGAATCTATCCTTGGCGAAAAGAATGGAAAACTTATCTTCCTAGAAGTTGCCGAGGACAATGTTCCGGCCATCGCGCTGTATAGGGATCGCGGCTATGATCATATCGGACGTCGACCCGCTTATTACCGCCGGCCTGAAGGCCGGGTGGCAGCCTTGACTTTTTGCAAAAGGCTGGACGCTTCGTCTTCGATTGGATAGGGTACGGCCCTAAGAGAAGAGGAATCAATGTGACAAGTTGGGTGGAAGTCAAATGCGCTGAACGCGGGCTCCGTATGACGGACCAGCGACGGGTAATTGCCAAAGTATTGTCTGACGCAGAAGATCATCCCGACGCGGAAGAACTTTATCGCCGGGCCTCTGCCGTCGATCCAAAGATTTCACTTGCAACCGTTTACCGAACAGTCCGTCTGTTCTCCGAAGCCGGCATTATCGAGACCCATGATTTCCGGGATGGGCGCGCCCGTTATGAAACGGCCGATGAAGATCATCATGATCACCTCATCGATGTGGTGACGGGCGACGTCATCGAATTTATGGATGCTGAAATCGAAGAACTTCAGGAAAAAATTGCCCGCAAGCTTGGCTATGAACTCGTCGATCATCGCCTCGAGCTTTATGGGCGCAAAATAAAATAATTCACACAGGAGCTGAGAATGGCTGAACAACACTTTCCCGCTGGAGAGCTGATGAAAGGCAAGCGCGGCCTAATCATGGGTGTCGCCAATAAAAACTCTATCGCCTGGGCCATCGCCAGGCAGCTCCACGCGCAAGGGGCAGAACTGGCCTTCACTTACCAAGGCGATGCCTTGTTGCGCCGCGTCAAACCTCTGGCCGAAGGGATAGGCTCAGACATACTCGTCGAATGTGACGTGACCGATGATGCGACCATGGACAACACATTTTCGACCCTGAAAGACAAATGGGGCAAGATTGACTTTCTGGTCCACGCCATCGCCTTTGCCGGCAAAGAACAATTGGCCGGATCATTTATCGATAACACAACCCGGGACGGATTTCGTCAGGCGCTGGATATTTCCGCCTATTCATTTGTTGATGCGGCGCGGCGCGCAAGCGCGATGATGAATGATGGCGGCGCTATGGTGACGATGACTTATCTGGGTTCCGAACGCGTTATCCCGAATTACAATGTCATGGGCGTAGCCAAAGCGGCCCTCGAAGCCTGTACCCGCTATATCGCCGCTGACCTAGGCCCGCGCGGCATACGGGTCAATGCGATTTCCGCCGGACCGATTAAAACTCTGGCCGCAGCCGGAATCGGCTCTGGGCGTCATATGTTCAAGTTCAACAAGGCCGCCAGCGCCATGCGCGATAATACGGATGTTGTGGGTGTCGCAGGCGCAGCGCTGTATCTGCTTTCTGATCTGGGGCTCTCATGCACGGGCGAAACCCATCATGTGGACGGCGGCTTCCACGCCATCGGCATGCCGCAGGAAGAACCGCTCAAGGACGCTTTAGGCTAAACGGACAGTTTAGTTTTCAGGTTGCACCAATGCGCTCAATTCCACAGGTGCCCAGTTAAAAGACGAGTCTTTGATCGAAAACGCCTTGGTCACGGGCGCCGGACCTTTTTCAACTGTGATGGTATTACAGTCAGCCACGACCCGAGTGATCCAGTTTGGATGGGTGCACATGAGCATGGTCAGTTCGAGAACCAATTGCGTCGTCGTCGGCTGATTTCGATATCTGTCCTCTGCCAGATAGGCGAAGCCTTGATTCTGAGACCATCCATAATCTTCGATCACATAGAGACCGCCCCGCTTTAGATGGGGAAACAGAATTTCAAATGTATCCCGGGTGTGGTCCAGAAGATGAGACCCGTCGTCAACGATCAGATCCAGCCCGTCCTGGAAATGTGTCGAGACAATGGATTGCAAGGCGTTTCGGTCTGTCTGATCTGTTTCGAAATACAGGGCGAAATTTCCCCGTAATTTCGACCGGTTATATAGGTTCGGGATTTTAGACGTTTCCGGCAAAATATCGACACCAGCAATAAAATCCGCATCACAAAGATCAAACAGGTAGGGGAGGCTTCCGCCAGCGGCGATTCCAACTTCCAATATCTGGTTGAAACGGTGTTTTCGGCCCTTAACCCGCCCCTCCCAAAGCCGCCTTTGCCGGGCATTTTTTCGGATAATCAGATCATGGGGAGGAAGGTCAACATTCTTTTGATAAATATCCTCTTTCGCCAAAATGCGGAGACCGCAAGCGTCTATAACATCAACCCCCTTCATTGTGGTCCTGCCAGTTTTGACATCTGTAACGGGGCCCAATTCACCGTGTTATCTTTGATGGATAGCGGATCAGGCACCTTAGCCGGGCCTTTTACAACGGTAATGGTATTATAGTCCGCCACGACCCGAGATATCCATTTTTGGTGGGTCGACATCAGCATGGTAAATTCCAGGACAAGCTGGGACGTCATTGGCTGACCTGAATAGCGCTTCGCTGCAATCATCGCGAAAGCTTCATTGTGAGACCATGTATAGTCTTCGATCACATACAAGCCGCCGGGTCGTAAATGCGGAAACAATATCTCAAATGACGCCCTCGTATTGCCGAGAAAATGCGACGCGTCATCGATAATCATATCTAGCCCGTCGCCAAAATTATCAGCGACGATTTTATTCAACGCGGCCCGATCCGTCTGATCTGTTTCAAAATTAAGCGAAAACTTGCCTTCCATTGTCGAACGATTATAGGCGCTCCGTATTTTGGGATCCTCCGGAAGAATATCGACGCCAGCGATAAAGTCAGCGTCACAAATTTCGAATATATAGGGGAGACTTCCGCCGTCTGCGATACCCAGTTCCAGTATATGGTTCAGCCTTGGCTTGTGTAGCTTGATCTTTTGCTCCCACAGCCGCCTTTGCTGGCGATTTTTCAACATGATCAGATCATGATCCGGCAGCGCGTCCGTTTTGCCAAAGGCATTTTTCGCCAATATGTTTAATCCGCAAGCCGGTATGATATCCAGTTCCATATCCGGGACCTATTGAAACCCTCCACTGGAATCAAACAAATTCAGCAAGTCATCTCCTGTCATATTGGGGGATTGCCCGACCATAAAAGCCTTCTGAACATGCTCCAAAACGGTCAAATTAATCGGCGCGTACTGGTTTGTCTGCCGCGCAAGACGAACAATTTCCCCTTGCAAATAATCCACCTCCGACGCCTTTCCAGCCTCCAGATCATCCAGTGTCGACGAGCGGGCATTTTCATCAATCTTGATGATATTGTTCATGACCGGACCAAACAAAAGATTGGGCAGCCTTAAAACTTTGATGGATTTTTCTACCGATGTCTTGCTGAAGGATTTGGGGTCGGTCCCTGCCCCCCGGCAAATGTTCAGCGCTTCTTCCATCATCGCCGCGCAGACCTGCCGATAGGGTTTTTGCGACAAACCTTGCCGTAACGTCCCGCCCGATAAAGCATTCAAGGCATTGTTCAAATTGATGATCAGTTTGCCCCATTGATAATTTACAATTTCCTTTGTGGTTTTTACGCCGATCCCGGATTTTTTGAAGGCTTTGACCAACGTTTTCGACCGCGCATCATCTGTGGCTTCGATGATCAAATCACCTTCGGTCCCGCAGTGATATTCTCCGCGCCCCGACGGCGTGACATTAAAAGGGACAATCGCCGCCAGCGTGGGACGGGCCGTATGTTGGCGCAATGTCTCGGCATTGGACACGCCGTTTTGAAAACTGACAAGCAAAGCCTGAGCCGGGGCGAGCTGGGCAATTGTGCGGGCGACGTCGGCCGTATCCTGAGATTTTACACAGACTAAAATGACATCTGCCGCAGCCAAAGGCTCATACACCATTTGATAATTGATGTGTTCCCGGGATATGTGAACCGGCCTACGTTTATAATGGGTCAGGGTTAGACCCTTCATATCCAGGTCCCATTTCACACGCTCCCGCCCTATAAAGGTTACAGACGCGCCCGCCGATTGAAGATACCCCCCGAGGTAACAGCCTATCGAACCAGCCCCCAAAATGACCACATTTAACGGGTTTAAAGCGCCCAATTTCATCTCCTCGAAATATGGTTTTAATTTACCGGATATTAACCATAACTGCAAATTTACCACTTGTTAAAATTGACAATCATTCTCAATTGCACTATATAGGCCTCATGATCCATTGCGTTTGCAATAATATCAATACGGCAAAAGTCGACCAAGCGGCCCGCTGCGGCGCCAAAAGCGCCGATCAGGTCCAGAGTCACTGTGGCATGGCCTTTAATTGTGGTCAGTGCCGCGAATCTATCGAGGACCGTCTGGCCGTACTTCAGGCTCACCCAGAGCCATTACTCGCCGCCGAATAGCTGGCAAACCCACTAAATAGCCGCTCATATTGCACATGATTTGCAGCTGCGCATTTTTTTGCGCAAGTGAGAATGAGTCGCCGCTATTTTCATTGACGGAAGAGTCGGGCTGGTATCTTTTAGGCGAAAATGGAGTGAGACAATGCTTGATAATCCTGAGACCATTACCTTTTTAAACAAGGCGCTGAAAAACGAGCTGACAGCGATCAATCAATATTTCCTGCATTCTCGCATGCTCAAAGATTGGGGCATTAGCAAGCTGGCGAAAAAGGAATATGAGGAATCCATTGAAGAGATGGAACATGCCGATGAGTTGATCGAGCGGATTTTGTTTCTCAATGGCCTACCCAATCTCCAGGACCTTGGGAAACTGCGTATCGGCGAAAATGTTGAGGAAATCCTCGACTGTGACCTCAAGCTCGAAAACGACGCTATCCCCCTGCTCCGGGACGGAATTGAGCATTGCGAAAAAGTCCGGGACTATGTGAGCCGCGATCTTTTGCAGAAAATCCTGACCAATGAGGAAGAACATGTCGACTGGCTTGAAACCCAGATGGAGATGATCAAGCAAATGGGTCTGCAAAACTATATTCAGCTACAATCGAGCCCCGAAGGCGAGTAATTTCGCCGTGACCCCCGTCACAAACTCAATATTGGAATTAAGGTATAAAGCCTTTATTCCCCTCCACTAGGGCGCGCATCAGACGCGCCCTTCTTTTTGCCTGTATTGTTCATATGCAATTTTTTTCATATAATCTCATATGAGTTGTGATAGAATTCTAACATGTCTGAAAATCCGATTCCTTTTCGAACACTCGCTGACAAAGTCATGTCCGGCCTTGACTATCATATCGACGATAGCTGGCGACAGGGTCGAACCGCCTATGGCGGGGTGACCGCAGGCCTGTCGGTCGCGGCAGCGCTGAGAGACTTTTCAGATTTGCCTCCCTTGCGCACGGCGCAGGTTACATTTGTTGGTCCCGTCAAAACCACGCCCAGATATGAAACCCGGCTATTACGCAAAGGCCGAAATGTAACCTCTGTGGAGGTTCTGGGTATCGGTGTTGATGGCGTGAGCTCTGTGGCAACACTCATGTTCGGCGCATCCCGAGAGTCCAGCATTCGCCAAGACCTATCCATGCCTGATAGCACGCCTCCTAAAGACACACCCCCTTTCCACCCGGACGAACAGCTGGATTTCGTCCCAAAGTTTACCCACTATTTTGACATGCTAATGATCGAAGGGGAACGCCCATTTAGCGGCTCTGATCGCGGCTATATTCGGTGCTGGACGCGTCACAAAGATCCCGCGAGTTGGAACGGCACCGACAGCTTTATGTGTCTGGGCGATGTCCTACCGCCCTCCGCCTTCCCCATGTTCACAACCATGGGACCGATCAGTTCCATGAATTGGCACATGAATATATTGGTCGATGACATCACCACAGAGGATGGTTGGTTTCAGATCGAGACCATCCTCAATGCGGCGGCGGGCGGGTATTGCTCCCAACTTATGCGGTTCTGGAATAGAAAAGGCGACCTGATTGCAGAAGGGATGCAATCGGTCGCCGTGTTTATCTAAGGTCGCTTTTACTCTGCTGCGGCGAGCGCTTCCTGAGCCTCTTTTTGGGCTTGTTGCGCCGCTTCAACTTTGGCGCGGGCATGGTTGTCCAAGCCCTCCGTGTTGACACCATCGAGCATTTTGCTGGCAACACCAACCATCATGCCGGGCTCGGATTTCATCTGATCACCAGAGTGGAACATAAAGCTTTTCTCACCATCGCTGGACAAATCGACCATGCCGTGGCTTTCCATGATGATGACTTTCTTACCGTCGCCCGCATGTCCCTCGATCAGTTTTTCAACATCAATATCCACATCCGTTCCAGAGCCAAAACGTTTGACGATGACTTTGCGCTCACCATCCGGACCGGCCAGATCTTCGATATCCATGTCTTCCATCGCTTCGGCAATCATCACCTCGATGTCTTGCTCTGACATGGCCTCGCCATCGCCTAGATGTTTCATCATGATGCGCATTTTTCCGTCACCCGCTGCGCCCAAATCCATTGGCATATCAATAGAGTCGGCGGGCACCTGAATACGATTGCCAAGCGCATCAATTTCCCAAGCGGTTGTCACGCCATCTTCCGTGATGATTTCTATGTGCTTTTTGACTTCAACACCGTTCTCTTTGGTCACCCATTTCATGACCTGTTTGTCGACGGATTTAGCAGTGACGATCGTTTCTGGTACATCCGGCGGTGTCGGGGTTTGTGCCGTTGTGAGCGGAGCTGTCGCCAGCAAGGCCAGACCGGCTGTCCCGGCAAGAGCCAGACGCAGACCGCGGCGTTTCGAAGGATTGGATTTCAATATCATAAGTCTCTCCTTGAGAGGGTTACTAATGGTCAGACCCAAAGGCGCCATGGCGGGCTGAAATTGAGCCTTGGATTTAGACAGTTTGGCCGATTTTATCAAGGTATCGGCATAGGCTGTCCGTGTGGAGCGGTTATCGCCCAGGATTGCGATAACGCGAGCATCACAGGCGGCTTCCTGATCCGCCCGAAATAGAGGTGCCGCTAGATGGACCAGCGGATTGGGCCAGTTGAGCGCCCTAAAAACAAGCGCCGCGGCTGATATCCACAAATCTCTGCGTTGAATATGTGACAGTTCATGGGTCAAAGCATGAACTTGCTGATCACGGGTGAATTCGGTTTCAAAGTCGTTTGGTAAGACAATCACGGGGTGAAGCAACCCGCTTACCAATGGCCCAGCGCCGGACGGAGATAATCGGAATTCCGGCATGCCGGAAAGGCCTAGATCCGCCGCCAAAGGCGCGGCCGTTCTGAGAATCCCTCTTGGCGCTTTGTCGGTCGTTTGTTTCAATTGGGACGAAAACTGATTTTGCCGAACACCCTGCCAGATCAGCCAGATTATCGCCCCGGATACCCACACCCCTAAGAGGATCGTGGCCGTGCTAATCGTTGTCTCAGAGCGGGTTACCAGGGCCGGGACTGTTATGGCGTGTTCTATCAACGCTGTGTTCGGCGGAACCGGCAAAACAGGGGTTGGGGCCGGGGCGGGCAAGACTGGCAAGGCCGGTAAAAACAAACGGAGTATGGGCAGAGACCACAATGCATAGGCTGCATTTGCGCCCAGTTTCCGAGCCACCGGCGTACGAATGAGCAAGACAAATAGAATGAGAATAGAGACGGACAGTCCCGTCTGCAGGGCCCAATCCAACAGGGTCTGCGCACTCATTGTTTCAGCGCCTTAATCAGAGCCTCAAGCTCGGCAATATCCTCGTCAGACAGACCGTCGCTGGCGGCCAGGTGGGCCACCAAAGGCGCCGCGCGCCCGCCAAACAGACGGTTCGTCAGCTTCCGAACCGCCCCTTGGGCATAGGTGTTTTTTGACACCAAAGGACTGTAAAGAAAGCGACGACCATCGGGCTCTGTCCCAACGACCTGTTTTTCCACAAGGCGGGATAAAAGCGTTTTGACCGTTCGGATGTTCCAGCTTTTCTCTGAAAGACGCTCTGCCACATCACTGGCGGCCAGCGGGCTTTGGGCCCATAGAACATCCATGACATCCAGCTCGGCCTGCGAGATTTGTTTGGAGGGTTTGGACATACGGCTCTTTCAAATGATTACAGCTGTAGTCGATAATCACGACTACAGCTGTGGTCAATTAAAAGAGCTGTAATTTTCCGGACAGGTAGGCGGAGCCTAACGACCGTCGTTTAGGGTCGCGGCATAAGGCATGCCGTTAAAAATCGGATCCAGATATTTCTTGCGGTTCCCGCGCGATTCCCAGCCACTCACATTCTTAATGCAGAACTTGGTCGCTTCCGGCGGCTGGCCGTTTCGCTTGCGACGGGCTTCAGCCCGTTCAAAAGCCTGAATTTCGCGGAAAGATGTGGCCGAGCCGCCTGCACATTGCGCCAGGACATCCCGGGGCGTTGTGTTGGTGATCCGGGCAAATTCTGACCGGTTATAAGCTTTGTAGGAAACACGGATCGAGTCACCTGACAAATAAGACACGACCATCATCCGGCGATATTCCGGATTGTCCGATGGTACACTCTCTAGCAAGAGTACAGGGCTCGTATCGGATTGCGCGACAGCTGGTGTCGCGGCCGCTCCCATGCCCAAAATAAGAGATAAAGTTAAAACAGTTCGCTTCAACACGTCTTTCCTCCGTTCACTGCCCCGTCTAACGCGAGGCTTATAGTGCAAGAAATATGCCTGTGCAGCTATGAATTGCAGTTAAATATGCAAGAAAATACTAAATCATTGATGCGTTGATGGGTCGATCAAGCATCACGCGCCCGACCATCTCATAAGTTCCAGCACCGGTCATAATATGCTGGGTCATGGCAGCGCCATCCCGGAAATACCGTTCAAAATCATGGCGCTCAAACAGGGCATCGCCTCCGCCCAATTCAAAAATCCGCTGGCATAGATGCGCATTGGTGCGTGTGGCTTTGGTACAGGCCAAGCGTAAAGCCGCACGGGCTTTAACCGGGATCGCGTCTTGGGTTTGCGCGATGTCCCAGGCGCGACTTAGCTCTTGAACAAGAAAGGAACGGCTGGCTTGCCAATCCGCTTCAATTTCGGCCAGCGCCGTTTGCAGAAAAGCTTTGTCCGCGAATGTTTTCCCGTTGGGTAGTGATTTGCCCGTAGCATGGGCCATAAGCGTATCGATCGCCGCGCGCCCATTTCCGACCGCCACGCCGGAAATCCCCAGAGCCAGTAAACCGAAAACCGGGAACTTATACAAGGCGCCGGTCTCTCGGGGCCGGTCCGATAAAAATGATACAGAATGTGTTTTGGGAACTCGGATGTCTTTTACTTCAAAATCGCCAGACCCAGTACCCCGCAAGCCCATGACATGCCAGCTATCAATCAGCTCAGCGTCCGCCGCCAGGAAAAGCATCATGCGAATTTCTGGCCCGCCTTGAGCACTCTTGACCATGTCGCCATCTTTCCAAACCGTACAGCCTCCGCCCAGCCAGGCACAATTGGCGGAGCCGGACCCCCATGCCCAGCGCCCAGAAACCAGATAATGATTGCCTTTGTCAATCGCCTTGCCTTTTGGCGCGAAGACACCGCCCGTAATCACATTAGGGTCCCCGAAAATCTCACGGGACGTATGGAGCGGCAGGTAGGCCGCATTGAGCCCATTGGTCGAACTGATCATGGAACACCAGGCCGCAGAGGGATTTGACAGGGCGATCAATTCCAAGGTCTCAAAAAATGCCAAAGGTGAAAGTTCCGGTCCGCCAATTGTATTCGGTGTCAGCAATCGAAACATGCCGGTCGACGCGAGCGAGATTGCAGACTGCTCTGGCAACCGTCTCGCCCGATCCATGACAGAGCGAAGTTCAGACAGATCCTTTTTTTGGGCCTGAATGTTTCGGACAATTTCCTCATATGTGATCGTGGACATAGCTTTCTTTTATCAGCTTAACCGACCGTGACATATGGAAAAATTCTTATATGTAGGAGCCGTGATTTGGTTTTTACTTATATCGACTATGTTTGTGGCCATGGTGTTTTTGTTTGCGCCGCTATTGCGCACCGCCAAATTGGCTTGGCTCGCAGCGGGTTTTGGTATGGCCACCATCACCGGGCTCTATATATGGAAAGGCCATCCTGAACTGGCCGACAAACAGAACAGCCTGCAGGCCCAATATTATTACTCAGAAGGCCTACTATCCCAATCGGTCAGCGCTTATGAAGATCTCATCGCGCTTTATCCCGACGACACCGCCCTTAAAGCGGAGTTTGACAAAGTGCTTTTGGATCTGTCGAAAATTTCGAAAGAAGAGTTACAGATCATCCAAACAGTCGCCGAGCTAAAACAGCGTCTTTACGCCGAAAATTCTGCAAATGCCAAAGAGTGGCGACTCTTGGCGAATTCGCAAATGCAATTGGGAGCTTATGATGACGCCCTTGTCTCCTTTAAACGCGCGGTCATGCTAGAGCCCGATAACACCGCCCATACCGATGAGCTGGCGCGCGCGGTCAACTTTATCGAAGCGCAATCACAAGCACAGGACATGAGCCCGGAGGATCAACAGGCTATGATCGACAATATGGTGTCCGGACTGTCCGCGCGCTTGCGCGACAAGGGCGGCACCGCCGAGGAGTGGCAACGCCTGATCAAAGCCCGACAGGTACGCGGTGAAGACGCTTTGCTGGCCGAGGAATTAGACATCATGAAGAAGCAGTTCGAGGACCGGCCTGATATGATTGATCAGATATTAGCTAGAAATTCTAGTCCAGATTAGCCTCAAGTCTTTCTTTAAGCTGTGTCACCCGCAAGTGCTGGAATGTCGACGCCCGCTCCCAGAGGTAGAACGATTTCAACAAATTCTTATCCTTACAGGCCTCTCCAAGATCAGCACTTAATGATAGGCGTCGTATTTTTGCGCCGTTAAGTGCCGGCGGCGTTGTTAGTTCTCCAAACTGAATATAATTCTGATCTTCGATATGATGACGAAATGGCAGTTCCTCGAGCCAATCCAGTGTTTTTTGCGTCTGTTGAACATTACGCTCATATTCTTTGAGCGCTTCTCGCTTGTTCTCTTTCATCAGTGAAAGAAACCCGTCATTCCCTGTGAGGGCTTCTAAAGCTGTGGTTCGTATATTGAGAAAACCTGTGCCGCGAATGACATTGATCCCCGTTTCGACTTTCTGAAGCGCGTCCCCATCATGTCTACAGTCCCGCAAAACGTTCACGGCGTCCTTAACTTGTTCGAGCCGAATTCCTACGGATGTCAAGAATATATCAGCGGATTCGATATTGGCTTTACTCTCCGTCTCGAAGCGGGCCTTAGATTCTGCAAAAGATGCTTTGACCTGTCTGGCTTGATTCCAATTCCCTAGCTGAATGCCCATGAAAACACCCAACACGACAATCAAGAAGTCCAAGAAAACCGCAAACCAGTTTTGCTCTTTTACGTTCTTGGTAACATTCCTCAGACGCATCTTTCCCTCTCTCCAAATGCGATGATTGAAATTATGACGGCGCGCAACTATTTGTACCAGAAAATTTGAGAGATTGTAGAGATTACCGTATGTTGTTTGAAACTAAACGCCTGATAATCAGAAATTGGCAAGACACGGACAAACCACATTTTGCGCAAATGGGGCAAGACCCTGAGGTTATGAAATATCTGGGCGGATTGCGGGATACAGCCGCATGCGACCAGGCCGCCGAGGATCAAATGGCTCTTTATGCCAAAGACGAGCCGGCCTTTTGGGCGGCAGAGTTAAGATCTTCGGGTGAATTTATGGGATTTATTGGCGTTAGAGCTATCAATTTCGACGCCCCGTTTGCTGCTCCGAAACCGGGTTATGAGATCGGCTGGAGATTGGCCCGTCATTTTTGGGGACAAGGCTATGCCACGGAAGGTGCTAAAGCCGCGCTCGCCTTTGCTTTTGCTAATTGGGACATGGATCAAATTTGGTCATTTACGGTGCCGGAAAATCGAGCTTCGCAAAAGGTCATGCAGAAAATAGGTATGTGCAAGGTCGTAGAGGGTGACTTTGCCCATCCTTCTTTGGATAAAGACGACCCGCTGTCATTACATGTTCTATACCGGGCCGAAAGATACAAATAAAAAACTGGCGGGGCGGACCCCGCCGAGTTGGGGTTTATCGAATTGGCGAGATCAGTTCCGGGGCGGTCACCAGCTGGCGAACACCGTGGGATTTCGTCTCGTTAAACACATTGCCCTCTGACGCCCATTTATGCAGAGAGCTAATATCCACGCGGGCACACTGTGGCCTGACCGACCATGTGACTTTCATAGGGGAACAGACGGATTGTGTGTATTTCGGGCCCGTTGTCGAACCGCGAAAGACAACCGGTTTGCCGGTATCATTCGGGATCTTGATGGCCTGATGGAAGCCGTTGCGCTGCGTTCCGCCATACGCCAGCTTGGTGAAATCATAGGCATTGTCAGGATCATTGACCACGAGGAATACCTGCGTTTCAACCCGCAGTAATGGGTCTGAACACGTATCAGACAAGCACGAACCCAGAGTTGGACCGGGTGTGATATCGCAGGATGTATGCACCCAGTGGACTTCAATCGTATCGCCGGGCTTTACGCCCTTATAGGCGCCTTTGCCACCCATCGGGTCTATAAGCTGAGCATCGGTAAGTGTGTCTGTGTCATTACAAGCGTAGCCCCCATTATCCGAATTATTGACGAAAGTTGAAAACCCCGGGCCTTTGTGTTCGGCATTGGTATGGGTGTGAATATTACACAGGTTCAGCTTCCGGTAGTTCGGGGCCATAGGGAATTTCGTCATGTTCTTCCCGGCCTTGAAAGTGATGTCTCGCGGGGTTTGTGGCCCCATATCCGTACACAGCTCCGCAGAGGCAGTGGCTTCCACTTGGGCCTTGTCTGCAGCGTCTGGCTTTGCTTTGTCCGTTGTTGTCTCGCCTTTACATCCGGCCAAAACAAGGGCTGCTAAAGCAGCGGTCGAAATGATTAAATTGTTTCTCATGATACGCTCTCACAATTTGGTGCAGCAACAATACCAGAGGTTAGATTGGTACTGCGCTGCAGAAAATGTAAGTAATTTTACTAACCTCAAACTAGTTACGACACAGCAGTGATGTCGGATCAAGTTTTCATCAATTATTTATAAAAAAAACCCGGCTCATGGCCGGGCTTCTTGAAACTTGATATGAAGCGCGCCTATGCGTCCTCAGAAGCCTCTTCGGCTGCTACACGGGCGCGGTCTGCAGCACCTTTGGCACTCTCGTCGCGATCAACAAATTCGATGACCGCCATGGGTGCATTGTCGCCATAGCGAAAACCCGCTTTCATGATGCGAATATAACCGCCCTGACGCTCGGCATAGCGAGGACCCAGCACATCAAAGAGTTTCTTGGTCATCTCTTTATTGCGCGTGCGCGATATGGCCAGACGGCGGGAATTCAGATCCCCCTTTTTGGCGAGGGTGACCAGCTTTTCTACGAATGGACGCAGCTCTTTGGCCTTTGGCACAGTCGTCACGATCTGCTCGTGCTCGATCAGGCTCGACGCCATATTGGCGAACATCGCTTTACGGTGCGATGACGTGCGGTTTAGTTTACGGTGTGCAATGCGGTGGCGCATGGCTTTATCCTCTTATTCTCTGGCCTGGATTAAATCCGGTCGTCATATTTTTTAGCAAGCTCTTCGATGTTTTCCGGCGGCCAATTTGGCGCATCCATACCCAGATGCAGACCCATAGCGGCCAGAACTTCCTTGATCTCGTTCAAGGACTTGCGACCGAAGTTTGGCGTGCGGAGCATCTCCGACTCTGACTTCTGAATAAGGTCGCCGATGTAAACGATATTGTCGTTCTTCAAGCAGTTGGCAGAACGGACAGATAGTTCCAACTCTTCGACCTTGCGCAGCAGAGCCGGGTTGAAGTCCAGTTCCGGCTTGTCAGCTTCGCGGACACTGTCTTCTGGATCGTCAAAGTTGACGAAGACCTGGAATTGATCCTGGAGAATACGAGCGGCCACAGCCACGGCGTCTTCCGGTGTCACAGCACCATTGGTTTCAATGTCGATGTACAGTTTATCATAATCGAGCACCTGACCTTCGCGTGTGTCTTCAACGCGATAAGAAACTCGTTTGACCGGTGAATACAGCGCATCGATGGAAATCAAACCGATCGGCGCATCTTCTGGGCGGGAAGCAGCAGCGGGCACATACCCTTTACCGGTTGTGACCGTCAGCTCCATGCGAAGCTCTGTGCCTTCATCCATGGTACAAATAACGTGCTCTGGATTGAGGATTTCAACATCAGCTGTTTCTTCGATATCAGCACCAGTCACTGGACCAGATCCTAATTTCTTCAGCAGAAGACGCTTTGGACCTTCTGAGTGCATGCGCACAGCCAGGTCTTTCAGGTTCAGAACGATATTGGTGACGTCTTCGCGTACACCTTGAATGGATGTGAACTCGTGTACGACACCATCGATTTGAACAGCGCTAACCGCCGCCCCTTGCAGAGACGAAAGCAATACGCGGCGCAGGGAATTCCCCAGCGTCATACCAAAACCACGCTCTAGCGGTTCAGCCGTAATGGTTGCAAAGCGTTCCGGCTCACGGCCCGGGATGATTTCCGGATTGATGGGACGAATAAGTTCTTGCCAGTTTTTTTCAATCACAGTCTTGCCTCTTTAAGCAAATGTCGGACCTTGCTGTCCGCTCGAAAAATAGGTTGTCTTCCGACGTCTCGGAAAAACTTTATACGCGGCGACGCTTTGGGGGGCGGCAACCGTTATGCGGTATCGGTGTTACGTCACGGATTGTTGTGATTGTGAATCCCGCCGCTTGCAGTGCACGTACAGCACTTTCACGACCGGAGCCTGGACCGTTGACGTTGACTTCCAGAGTTGTCATGCCGTGCTCGGCCGCTTTGCGAGCGGCTTCCTCAGCAGCCACCTGAGCGGCGTAAGGCGTTGACTTTCTGGAGCCTTTAAAGCCCATCGCACCCGCTGAACACCAAGATACAGTATTGCCCTGGGCATCCGTAATGGTGATCATTGTATTGTTAAAAGTCGAATTCACATGGGCAACGCCGGATGTGATATTCTTGCGATCCGCACGGCGGACGCGACCTGGTTCTTTTGCCATTGTCTAGCCCTCTACTTCTTCTTGCCGGCGATCGGCTTGGCTGGACCCTTACGAGTACGAGCATTAGTATGTGTGCGCTGACCACGAACTGGCAGACCACGACGGTGGCGCAGGCCGCGATAATTACCCATATCCATCAAACGCTTGATGTTCTGGTTGCGCTCCCGGCGCAGGTCACCTTCGACCTGAAACTCAGCATCAATGGTTTCACGGATCCGCAGAATTTCTGCATCTGTCAATTCATTGACGCGACGTTCAGCGGCAATGCCAACCTTTTCACAGATTGCCTGTGAGATGGCCGGACCAATACCGTATATATATGTCAACGCGATCACTACGCGCTTATTTGTGGGAATGTTTACACCCGCAATACGTGCCACAATCGGCCTCCTCAAAATTCGCTCTTCTTACTGATATTGAAGCGAGTCCCATTTCGCCACGCAAAAGGGGCGGCCTGTCTTCAACATCCGCGTGAAAGCGGCTTCACTAGTCCCCATACCCCGCAGAGTCAAGCGGGATTTAAGGCTTATTTAACGTCCAAACAATCGAGCCCAGAATGAGGGTTTCTCAACCTGTTTCCCATTGCCATTTGTATCCAGGACGCGGGCAATAGAGCTCGCGACCGTATCTATATCCGCCATGCCGTCTACCTCGGTCAGCTTGCCTTGCTTGGAATAGTAAGGCAGGAGCGGCGCCGTATTGGTGTGATAGGCTTCTAGGCGTTTCTTGAAAGTTTCAGGATTGTCGTCGGGACGACCCTGTTTTTCAAATCTTGCACCGATGCGGTTGATAATGGACGCATCCTCGACACACAGACGGATCACACAATCAACCTTTTGATTTCGTGACTTCAGCGAGGCATCCAATGCTTCAGCCTGTGGGAGTGTCCGCGGGAAACCATCAAAGATAAATCCGGCCGCATTGGGGTTATTGTCCAGTTGCTCTTCGATCAAGGCAATCACGATCTCATCAGAAACCAGTCCGCCCGTATCCATGATTTCCGCAACCTGTTTACCCAGATCAGAGCCAGAGGCGCGCGCCGCGCGCAGCATATCACCCGTCGACAATTGGATGAGGCCGCGATCAGTCACCAGCTTTTTAGCTTGTGTGCCTTTACCAGCGGCCGGCGGTCCGAAGAGTACGAGGTTCATTGCTATCAACCTCTATTTCTTTTTCCGGCGCATGCGGGACTTCTTGATCAGTCCCTCATATTGGTGCGCGATCAGATGCGACTGGATTTGCGACACTGTATCCAGTGTCACCGAAACGATAATCAACAGGCTCATGCCGCCGATCAACATGGCGACGGATGCCGGGATCGCGCCTGCACTTCTGGCGATAACGATTTCAGGCACCACACAAACAAAGGCCACGTAAAGCGCTCCGATGAATGTCAGCCGGGACAGAACATATGACAAGCGGTTGGCTGTCGCTTCGCCCGGGCGGACGCCCGGCAGGAAGCCGCCATTTTTGCGAAGATTGTCGGCCACGTCCTCAGGCTTGAAGACATAAGGCACATAGAAGAAACAGAAGAAGACAATCAAAAGACCATAAAGGATCAGATATCCATTCTGCCCGTAACCCAGCCAAGCCATAACAGTTGTCAACCATTCGCTGGCCTCACCCCCGTTTTGTGTCTGGTTCGCCAGAACAATACCACCAGCTGTTGTTGGTAACATGATCAAGGCACTGGCGAAGATTGGCGGAATAACGCCCGGCGTGTTCAGCTTTAGCGGCAGGAAGGAGCTTTCGCCGCCAAATGTTTTACCGCCGGCCATTTGCCGTTTGGGATATTGCACCAGTAATCGCCTTTGCGCTCGTTCCACGAATACAATGAGCACGGAAAGTGCCACGAATAGGAAGATAATAAAGGCGATACTTCCACCGGACAGGCCGCCAGATTGGTTGAGCTGCAAGACCTGGCCGATCGCGCGGGGTAATTCCGCGACAATACCAGCGAAAATGATCAAGGATACACCGTTACCCACGCCGCGCGCCGTCACCTGCTCACCTAACCACATGAGCAACATTGTGCCGCCCACAAGGGTAATGACCGTGCTGGCCTCAAAAAACAGGCCAGGATTCATTACAACCGGAACAACTTCGCCGTTCACCGACGCGGTTGAGCCCTGTAATGCTTTGGCAATAGCGTAAGCTTGGAAAGCCGCCAAGAAGACTGTGAGGTATCTTGTATACTGATTGATTTGTTTTCGCCCTTGCTGCCCTTCCTTGTCGAGCTCTTTGAGCGACGGGATCGAGCCTTTCATCAGCGTCATGATAATCGACGCAGAGATATAGGGCATAACATTAAGGGCAAAAACGGCCATACGTTCGACCGCGCCCCCTGCAAACATGTTCAGGCGATCAAACAGACCCCCGAAATTAGATCCGTTCATGGTCTCCGCAAAGGCCTGAACGTTCACGCCCGGAACCGGAATAAAGGTCCCAAGGCGGTAAAGAATAAGTACGAATAGGGTAAATAGGAGTCGCTGCTGAAGCTCTTTAGCCTTGGCAAACGTTCCCCAGGATACGTTTCTGGCGAGTTGTTCAGAAGCTGAAACCATTATGTTGTCCCGTTATGAAGTTATAGGCTCCCATATGGGGGCCTAACTTCAGATTTAAAGGCGCTCCCTAAAGATCGCCTAGCTTGCCTTCGTTTTTGGCGAGCAGATAATAGAAAGTCACACGATCTTTCATGCGCTGCTTAGCAGCTTTCATCTCGTCACAAACGGCCATGACCTTGGCATCCAGGACCTCATTGTCGTCCTTCAGACCCAGTTTCTTTTTCAAGAAAGCATCCCGAACCGTATTGCGTTCGGTCTCGTCACCACAGGCAACATATTTCGCATCGCGATCGTTCAGAGAGGCACCCAGATATTTGGTGATGGTCATAACGACAGCTTCATCAGCCTTGGCGTCATACTTCTCTTTGATATTGTCGAAATATGGAATGTGCTTGTCGTAGTCACCAGCAGATTTAGACTTAGATTTCGCTTTCGGCGCATCTGGCTTAGCCTTCATGGCGCGAGGCGCCGCACCATCCGCCAGGCCTGCAGCCTGCTTAATCCACTCATCCCGTTCGATCCGGCCTGGGAAGGAGTCTATAATGCCTTCAACCATTTCCACATCCGACGGCTTCCAAGCCGCGATCTGGCGGTAGTAATAGATACCTTTGCTGTTCAGATCACCTTCGAACTTTGGCCCAATACCCTTAATCTTTTTCAGATCATCAGGTTCACCGTCTGTCGGGCCATCTGTGTAGAGCACTTTAGGCGCTGCGGCCTTGGGCGCAGCGGGCGCTGCCTTAGCAGCCGGCTTTGGCTCAGCTTTCGGTGCGGGGGCCTTTTTCGGTTCAGCGGGCTTCTTCGCAGGTGCCGCCTTCTTGGCCTTAGGCGCCGCATCGGCATCCTTTTTGGCGCGCGCCGGCTTGGCTTCTGTGACTTCAACAGATCCCTTGGCTTTTTCTACGATCTTGGTGGCACCCGGCGTTGCGCCAGAAACAACCAGATTGACAGCTTTGGACAGCTCACCGCCGCCGATGAGACGCACACCGTCATTGGCACGACGGATAACGCCAGCCTTGACTAGAGCTTCCGCATCAACCGGCTTTTTCAAGTCCAGCTTGCCGCGCTGAATAGCGCGTTCGAGATTGGCGATAGACAGCTCGGTCCACTTTTTACGGTTCGGCTTGTTGAAGCCCCGCTTTGGCAGACGCATGTGAATAGGCATTTGTCCGCCTTCGAAGCCTTTAATGGCAACACCTGAACGGGACTTCTGACCTTTAACACCGCGACCAGCGGTTTTACCTTTGCCGGAACCCACACCACGACCGACGCGGGTGCGCGGCTTGGTTGCTCCGGGATTATCACTCAGTTCATTTAATCGCATGACGATCTCTATTCTTCGACGATTTCAACCAGGTGAGCGACCTTGGCGACCATCCCACGTATAGACGGGGTGTCTTCCAGTTCGCGCACACGGCCAACTTTGTTGAGGCCCAGGCCGACAAGTGTCTGACGCTGGTCCTTGGGACGCCGGATCGGGCTACCGGTCTGGCGGACTTTGAATGTTTTGTTTTTAGCCATTGTGACGACTCCTAGCTCGCAGCATCTAGTGCTTCAGGGGCCGACGCACCGTCTTGACGACGGGCCACCAAATCACCGACTTTTTTGCCGCGCTTGGCAGCAATTGTGCGGGGGCTTTCGGCGCGCTTGAGCGCATCAAATGTGGCGCGAACCATGTTATAAGGGTTGGAAGTTCCGACGGATTTAGCAACCACGTCCTGAACGCCCAGACATTCCAAAACGGCACGCATCGGACCACCGGCAATAACACCAGTACCTGGAGGCGCAGCGCGCATCATGATCTTACCAGCACCGTGGCGACCTTTCAGGTCGTGGTGCAATGTACGGCCTTCACGTAACGGAACGCGGATCATAGACTTCTTGGCTTCGTCGGTCGCTTTGCGGATGGCTTCAGGCACTTCGCGGGCCTTACCTTTACCAAAGCCGACGCGGCCTTTTTCGTCACCAACGATAACCAGAGCAGCAAAGCTCATATTGCGGCCACCTTTTACAGTTTTAGCAACCCGGTTAATGTGGACCAGACGATCAATAAATTCATTGTCTTCATCGCGATCACGACGGTTATTATTTTCTCGTGCCATGATAACTCCTAAAACTTCAGTCCGGCTTCGCGGGCCGCTTCAGCCAGGGCTTTCACCCTGCCGTGATATAGATAACCGCCCCGGTCAAAGATAACTTCCTCGACTTTGGCTTTCTTGGCGCGTTCGGCGATCAGCTTGCCGATACCGGCGGCTGCTTCCATATTGCTGCCCTTACCCTTTTTATCTTCAAGCGTAGAGGCTGAGGCCAGTGTTGTGCCTGTGGCGTCGTCGATGATTTGCACCGAGATGTTCTTGCTGCTGCGGTAAACAGACAGACGCGGACGACCATTGGCATTTTTCTTGAGGCGGCGGCGAACTCGCTGCGCGCGACGTTGTGTATTTTGTTTTGCAGATTTCATGGCTTACTTCTTCTTGCCTTCTTTGCTGCGGACATATTCGCCGACATAACGCACACCCTTGCCTTTATATGGCTCCGGCTTACGGAATGAGCGGATTTCAGCAGCGACCTGACCAACTTTTTGCTTATCGATGCCGGTCACAATAATCTGTGTCGGCTTCGGTGCTTCGATCTTGATGCCTTGTGGCGGGGTGTAGTTCACATCGTGAGAGTAACCCAGCTGCATAGAAAGGTCAGTCCCTTTCATTTGAGCCCGGTAACCAACACCGCGCAGCTCCAATTCTTTTTTGAAGCCTTCTGTGACACCAGTGATCATATTGACGACCATTGTGCGGGACATGCCCCACATGGACTTGGCCACTTTGTCATTATCGTTCACAGGCTTAACAGAGAAGGCACCGTCTTCCATAGAGCCGACGACAGAGTCGTGCAGCGTAAAAGAAAGCTCACCCTTGCTGCCCTTAACTGTGATTACCTGACCGTCCTGGCTGAGGGTGACCCCATCAGGAATAGATATCGGTTGTTTTCCAATTCTAGACATTATTCGTTTCCTTAAGAGACCTGACAGAGGATCTCGCCGCCCACATTCGCTTCGCGGGCAGCCGTGTCACTCATCACGCCTTTAGAGGTTGATAAAATAGCGATACCCAGACCGTTGCGGATTTGCGGCAAACTCTTCACAGAAGAGTAGACACGACGGCCCGGCTTGGAGACCCGTTTGATCTCGCGGATCACGGCTTCGCCTTCATAATATTTCAGTTCAATTTCGAACGCTTTAAATCCGTCAGACTCCACTTCGGAGTAACCGCGGATAAACCCTTCTTCAGCCAACACGTCGAGAACACGACCGCGCAGATTTGAAGCCGGCGTTGAAACATTTGTCCGTCCGCGCATGATCGCGTTACGGATACGTGTGAGCATATCGCCCAGAGGATCACTAAAAGACATCTTGCTTTCCTCCTACCAGCTGGACTTAACCAGTCCCGGGATCAGACCTTGTGAACCCAGTTCACGAAGAGCGATACGAGACATTTTCATTTTGCGATAATAGCCACGCGGACGACCGGTGACCTGACAACGGTTGCGCACACGACTTGGGGCAGAATTGCGCGGCAGCTCGGCCAGCTTTAGCTGGGCGGCGAAACGCTCTTCGACCGGCAGGTCTTTGTTGCGGGCAATATCTTTGAGCAGAGCCCGCTTGCCGGCATATTTTGCCACAAGGCGCTGACGCTTCATATTGCGTTCTGTTGCACTTATTTTAGCCATTCATTTTACTCCTTTTGCGAAGTCGACTTACAGTCGAACCTGCTTGATCTGCTGCGTTAGTTGCGGAATGGAAATCCGAACTCTGCCAGCAGTACCTTGGCTTCTTCATCAGTTGTGGCGCTTGTTTGAACCACAATATCCATACCCAGAACACTATCGACGGAATCATAGTCGATCTCTGGGAATACGATATGTTCTTTCAGGCCCATGGCGTAATTGCCATTGCCGTCAAAGCTTTTGCCATTCAGACCCCGGAAGTCACGGACGCGCGGCAGCGCGATGTTGACCAGGCGGTCTACAAATTCAAACATACGATCACGACGCAAAGTCACTTTTGCACCGATCACCATGCCATCACGGAGCTTAAAGCCCGCGATAGATTTCTTGGCTTTGGTCGGGATGACTTTCTGACCTGCAATCAGTTCCAGATCATTGATCGCCGCTTCGACCTTTTTCTTGTCGCCAACGCCTTCGCCGAGACCCATATTGAGTACAATTTTCTCAATCTTCGGAATCTGCATGTCGTTCTTGTAAGCGAACTTCTCTTTCATAGTGGCGCGAATTTCGTCGTTATACTTCGCGGCCAGTCTTGGGATATATGGCTTAGACATCGATAACCTCGCCGGAACGCTTGGCCACACGGACCTTGGTGCCGTCTTTCAACACTTTAAAACCAACACGGGTCGGTTTGCCGTCTTTCGGGTCCAGATGCGCAACATTTGAAATGTCGATCGGCGCTTCGAATGAACGAATGCCCCCTTCAGGATCCCACTGCGTCGGGCGAACGTGGCGCTTAACCATACGAACACCCGAGACGATGACACGGCCGTCTTTAGGGAAGACTTTCGTGACTTCGCCTTTTTGGCCTTTATCCTTGCCCGTAAGGACAACGACATAATCGCCTTTTTTAATCTTAGCTGCCATTTTTAAAGCACCTTCTCTTATAAAACTTCTGGGGCCAGAGACACGATCTTCATCAGGTTTTTGGTCGGGCTGGACTTGGCGCGAAGTTCGCGCGGCACCGGGCCAAAAATACGAGTACCGATTGGCTCACCATTCGTATTGATGATGACAGCAGCATTACTGTCAAACCGAATGACGGAGCCATCAGAGCGCTGAATGTCTTTCGCTACACGAACAACAACGGCGCGACGCACGTCACCCTTTTTTACTTTGCCGCGTGGGGCGGCTTCTTTGATGGATACAACGATCACGTCGCCCACGGATGCATAACGGCGCTTGGACCCTCCAAGCACTTTAATACACTGCACGCGGCGGGCACCGGAATTATCGGCAACATCCAGATTTGTCTGCATTTGAATCATGCGACTCTCCTTGAGCTTGCTTTGGCAAACATCCCCGGTTTAACCGGCGACGACTTCCCACCGCTTGAGTTTACTTTTAGGCGGACATTCGATGATACGAACCTGATCGCCCACTTTGTGCGCATTGTTTTCATCATGCGCGTGATATTTTTTCGTCCGACGGATGGTCTTCTTGAAAAGCGGATGCAGATAAGCCCGCTCGACTTTGACGACAATGGTTTTGTTACCTTTGTCGGAAACGACTGTGCCTTGTAATATTCTTTTTGGCATCTCGACCTACCCTGCTTTCGCGGCTGATTTTTTCTCAGCCATGATGGTTTTGACCCGCGCAATATCCCGGCGCACTTCGCGCACACGAGACGACTTCTCCAACTGGCCTGTTGCCTTTTGGAAACGCAGGTTAAACTGCTCTTTTTTCAACTTCAGAAGCTCATCGCCAAGCTGGTCTTCTGTCATAGCTCTGACATCAACGGCTTTCATGGCCTACTCCTTCTTTTCGCCTGGGCGGGTCACGATCTTGCACTTGACCGGAAGCTTAGCAGCACCAAGGCGCAGCGCTTCGCGGGCAACAGCGTCAGACACACCGTCGATTTCAAACATAACCCGTCCGGGCTTGACCTTGCAGGCCCAAAACTCGACAGAACCCTTACCCTTACCCATCCGGACTTCGGTCGGCTTCTTGGTGACCGGAACATCAGGGAAAATACGGATCCAAACACGTCCAGAACGCTTCATATGACGCGTAATGGCACGACGAGTGGCTTCGATCTGGCGAGCGGTAACCCGCTCAGCCGTCATGGCCTTCAGACCATAAGATCCGAAATTCAATGCCGTTCCGCCTTTGGCCATACCTTTGATACGGCCTTTATGGGCTTTCCGGAATTTTGTACGTTTTGGCTGTAACATCTGCCTTAACCTCTAGCTTGCGCGCCGCGTCCGCGATCACCGCCCCGGCCGCGGTCATTACCGCGAGGACGATCATTGCCGCGCGAACGCGTATCACCTTGCTGGTTCATGCGCTTTTCATGTGCATATGGGTCATGCTCCATGATCTCGCCTTTATTGATCCAGACTTTAATACCGATAATGCCGTAAGCCGTCAGCGCTCTGGCCACACCGTAATCGATGTCAGCGCGCATTGTGTGCAACGGCACGGAACCTTCTTGATACTGCTCGACACGGGCAATTTCAGCACCGCCCAAACGGCCGCCCAGCTTGATCTTACAACCAACAGCGCCCATGCGCATGGCGGATTGTAGAGCCCGCTTCATCGCGCGGCGGAAAGACATCCGGCGCTCAAGCTGCTGAGCAATCGCTTCAGCGACCAGATTAGCGTCGACTTCTGGCTTGCGAACCTCAACCAAGTTGATGAACACCTCGCCGTCGACCAATGTCGCCACCTTTTTGCGCAGCTTCTCGATGTCGCCACCTTTTTTACCGATCACAACACCCGGACGCGCCGTGTAAATGGTGATGCGGCATTTCTTGTGCGGACGCTCAATGATCACGCGAGAGACGGACGCATTTTTCAGCTCACCCATCAGGAAGTTACGGATCGTCAGGTCTTGGTGCAATAAATCGCCATATTCAGCCGTATTCGCGTACCAGCGAGACTCCCATGTGCGGTTGATACCAAGGCGCAGTCCAATTGGATTAATCTTCTGACCCATTATGCGGCCTCCTCAACTTCGCGGACGATAATGGTCAGCTCGGAAAATGGTTTCAGGATACGCGCGCCGCGGCCACGGGCCCGGGCACGGAATCGCTTCATCACCAAATTTTTGCCCACATAGGCTTCGGACACGATCAGGCTATCGATATCGAGGCCGTGATTATTTTCCGCATTGGCAATGGCGCTTTCCAGACACTTCTTGACGTCGCTGGAAATCCGCTTGGGAGAAAACTCCAGATCAGCCAAAGCCTTGTCGACCTTTGAGCCGCGGATCATCTGCGCCACCAGATTTAACTTCTGCGGGCTGATGCGGATCATCCGCAGCTTTGCCATGGCCTCATTATCGGCCACGCGGCGTGGATTTTTAGTCTTAGCCATATCTACTTCCGCTTCGCTTTTTTATCGACGCCGTGACCGTAATAAGTTCGTGTCGGGGCGAATTCGCCAAGTTTATGTCCAACCATGTCCTCATCAATTGTGACGGGAATGAACTTTGAGCCATTATGGACCTGAAAGGTCAGACCCACAAATTGTGGCATAACGGTCGAGCGGCGCGACCAAGTTTTGATCGGCTTGCGAGATCCTTCGTCGCGGGCTTTCTCGGCCTTCTTAAGGAGATATCCGTCAACAAACGGGCCTTTCCATACTGAGCGTGGCATACCAGCTCTCCCTATCGTTTCTTCTTCGCGTGACGCGAACGAATGATGAATTTGTCGGTCTGCTTATTGGACCGTGTGCGGGCACCTTTGGTTGGCTTACCCCAAGGTGTCACAGGGTGACGACCACCAGAGGTCCGACCTTCACCACCACCGTGTGGGTGATCGACCGGGTTCATGGCCACGCCTCGAACTTGTGGACGCTTGCCAAGCCACCGTTTACGGCCCGCTTTACCTAGATTGATGTTCATGTGATCAGGATTAGACACAGCCCCAACAGTCGCCATACAGTTCTGGTGAACCATGCGCATTTCGCCGGATTTCAAGCGAACCTGAGCGTAACCACTGTCACGACCAACCAGCTGCGCATATGTTCCTGCAGAGCGGGCAATCTGGCCCCCCTTGCCTGGCTTCATTTCCACATTGTGGATGATCGTACCCACCGGCATGACACGCAATGACATGGTGTTACCGGGCTTAACGTCTGCTTTCTCGGAAGAAACAACCTTATCGCCAACACCCAATCTTTGCGGGGCCAGGATATAAGCTTTCTCTCCGTCTTTATACTCAATCAGAGCAATAAAGGCTGTGCGGTTCGGATCATATTCCAAACGCAAAACAGTCGCGTCCATGTCGCGCTTACTGCGCTTGAAATCGATTGTCCGGTACAACTGCTTGTGGCCACCACCTTGGCGACGCATGGTGATGCGGCCTGTGTTGTTCCGTCCGCCTTTTTTCGTCTTACCCTTGGTTAGGGATTTTTCCGGGCGACCCTTGTAGAGGTCAGACCGGTCAACCTGAACCAGGTTCCGACGGGACGGTGATGTGGGGTTGAATGTCTTTAAAGCCATTGGTCTTCCCTACAATACATCTGCAATGTCAATCATGTCGCCGTCCTTGAGGGTAACAACAGCTTTTTTGACATCTTTGCGGCGACCAGGAATGCCCCGGAAGCGCTTGGTTTTACCTTTGACGCGGATTGTATTCACGGCCGTAACGGTCACGCTAAACAACGCCTCAATGGCATCTTTAATTTCTGTCTTATTGGCATCGATGGCCACTTCGAAAACAACCTGGTTGTTCTCGGACAAAATAGTCGACTTTTCGGTGATGACCGGCGCGACGACAACATCATAATGACGGGCAGCTATACTCATTTTAGTCGCGCCTCCAGATCTTCGACCGCCTGCTTGGTCAGCACAAGTTTATGCCGACGCAGGATGTCATATACATTCGCGCCTTGGCTGGGCAGTACATCCAGATTTGGAATATTGCGCGCCGCCTTGGCAAAGTTTTCATCAACAGCGTTTCCGGAAACGATCAGGCCGTTTGTGACCCCCAACTTCTCCAGAGACTCACGAAGACCTGCGGTTTTCGCGTCCTTTAGAGCCGCTTCGTCAATGACGATCAACTCGCCCGATGTGACCTTGGCAGACAGAGCGTGCTTCAGAGCCATCCGGCGAACCTTTTTCGGCAGGTCATGCGCGTGCGAACGAACGCGCGGACCGTGCGCTTTGGCACCGCCGCGGAACTGCGACACAGATCCGTTACCATGACGGGCAGTACCACCACCCTTTTGGCGACCAATACGCTTGGTTGTCTTTGACACCTCACCGCGCTCTTGCACTTTGTGCGTACCTGCTTGGCGCTTGGCCAGCTGATAGCGCACCATACGGTGCAAAATGTCTTTGCGCGGCTCCAGGCCGAATACGCCGTCATCCAGGTCCACAGAACCCTTCTTCTTGGCGCCTAATGTTTGAACGTCCATTTTCATGACTATTCTTCCTCGCCTTTGGCAGCTTCAGCGCGCATCTTCTTGGCCAGATCTTTGTCGACCTGCGAACGCGGCTCGGCTCCGCCAATCATTTCCTTGGCTTGCTCGATCCATTCTTCCTTGGCGACGACACCAGATTTGCCGATTTTTTCTTCCAAGGCCGCAATGTCATCAGCCGACATAGCCACTAATTGGGTCAGCTTGGTGATACCAGCTTCGGCAAGAGCTTCTTCGCCCTTCGGTCCGATTCCGTCGATCAACACAACCGCATCAACAAAGTCGTTAGAGGCAGCCGCTTCTTTTTTCTTGCCGCCCTTGGCAGACTTGTCTGAAGCTTTCGGCGCAGCCGCTTCCCGGAACTTACCCGGTAATGGCAGCTCATCGACCTTGGTCCCTTTAATCGCGTCGCGCACCTCAACCCAGCCGCCCTTTGAGCCAGGAACGGCGCCTTTGATCAGCAGCAGGCCGCGCTCAACGTCAACGCGGGCAATCTCGACGTTTTGCATGGTCCGGCGACGGGCGCCCATGTGACCAGCCATCTTTTTGCCCTTGAAGACCTTACCCGGATCCTGACATTGACCCGTTGAACCGTGAGACCGGTGAGAGATTGAAACACCGTGCGTGGCGCGAAGACCACCAAAGTTCCAACGCTTCATGGCACCGGCAAAACCCTTACCGATAGATGTGCCTTTGACGTCAACCTTCTGACCGACAACAAAGTGATCCGCAGTCAACTCGGACCCCACAGCGATCGCGTTGTCTTCCGCGATACGGAATTCAGCGAGCTTTTTCTTCGGAGCAACTTTCGCCTTGGCAAAACGCTCACGCTCCGCCTTGGAGACGCGCTTGGCCTTGGCCTCACCCGCGCCCAGCTGCAGAGCAGCGTAACCGTCACGGTCCATTGTTTTATGGGCAACAACCTGACAGCCTTCCAAGGACAGAACAGTCACAGGAATGTGTCTTCCGTCGTCTGAATAGACCCGGGTCATGCCTAGTTTCTTTGCAATAACGCCTGAACGCATGACTTATGCTCCCAGCTTAATCTCGACGTCCACACCAGCAGCCAGATCGAGCTTCATAAGCGCGTCGACGGTTTGAGGTGTCGGATCAACAATATCCAGCATCCGCTTATGTGTGCGGATCTCGAATTGCTCACGAGACTTTTTGTTAACGTGCGGTGAGCGGTTCACCGTAAACTTTTCAATACGCGTCGGCAGCGGGATCGGGCCCCGAACAGTTGCGCCTGTGCGCTTGGCTGTCGAAACGATTTCCGCCGTGGAATTATCCAGGATGCGGTGATCGAAGGCTTTCAGCCGAATGCGAATGTTTTGACTATCCATAACTTTATCCAGTTAATTCCAGGGTCCGATTTACGCTTTCAAACAACGAAAAAGTGCCGCCTAAAAGACGACACAGGTTTAATTACTCAACAATCTTCGAGACGACGCCGGCGCCGACTGTACGGCCGCCTTCACGGATGGCGAAGCGCAGCTTCTCTTCCATGGCGATCGGCACGATCAGTTCAACGTTCAGCTCAGCATTGTCGCCCGGCATGACCATTTCTGTGCCCGCATTCAGCGTCACAACACCCGTCACGTCTGTGGTTCTGAAGTAGAACTGC
>CALDSY010000154.1 GCA_937924355.1 uncultured Caulobacterales bacterium | reverse complement strand
CCGCCGACAATGATATGATAACCGATTTCGCCTTTATCGTTTTGGACGATCTCGATACCGATATCGTGGGCCTTAAGCACAGCCCGGTCATTAGGCGAGCCGACCACAGCGATCTTGAATTTACGCGGCAGAAAGGCAAATTCCGGATGCATGGTTGACCATTGGCGCAGAAGTTCTGCAGTCGGGCGCGGGTCTTCCACTTCATTGGCGACAGCACCGGCATATGGGTCTGAGGTCACATTACGGATGCAGTTCCCGCTGGTCTGGAAACAATGCATTTCCACATCGGCAAGCTCCTGCAGGATATCTGGCACTTGTTCGAGCTGCGGCCAGTTCATCTGCATGTTTTGGCGGGTTGTAATATGGCCATAACCCCGATCATATTTTTCAGAAATATCGGCCAGTTTACGCAGCTGTTTCGAATTCAGCGTCCCGTAAGGCACCGCAATCCGCAGCATATAGGCGTGGAGCTGTAGATAGAGCCCGTTTTGCAGGCGCAAAGGCTTGAACTGATCTTCGGTCAGCGCCCCTTCAAGGCGGCGTTTCACCTGTCCGCGAAATTGTTTGACGCGGCTTTGAACCACTTCATGGTCGAATTCATCGTAGCGATACATGTTAGTCTCTTTTCTCAATATGATCACCGAGATCATCAGTCGGGCCGGTGACGCGGAAACGTTCGCGGTAGCGGGACGGTTGCTTTGTTTCAGGATCGATATCGATGAAATAGGCGGCCACGACTTCGTTAGCTTCCATATCCCGTTCACCTATGGCCCGCATTTTTTCGATGAGTTCAGCGTCTTCAGTTAGTAGTGCCTCGCTATAATCCCTTGACCATGTCAGGTCTTTGGTGAGCCAAACGGAAAACCCCTCGCGCAGCTCATTGGCTGTCATGGATTGCGGACCCTTACCTTTGTGTTTCGCGCTCACTTTACGGCCTTTCTAGGTAGGAATTCGGCGGCTACGGCTTCGGTTTTGGCATAGCCATAAAGGAGAATAGCCGGGCCTAATATTCCATATTTTTCAATGTCTTGTGCAAGATTACCTAATGTGGTTTCGACGACTTTTTCATCAGCGCGAGAGGCATTTTCTACGATAGTGACAGGATGGTTGCGATCCGCGCCGTGTAAGAGCAGTCGTCCCTGAATAAATCGTGAGGCTCCTAGCCCCATATAGATGGCGGCACGCGCGGTAGGATCCGACAGTTTCTTCCAATCTTGCTCTGCAAAGCCTTTGGAGTCATGGCCTGTCATTAGGGTCACGGATTTATTGTGGCCCCGAGAGGTCAGAGATTTGCCTATGGTCGCCGCAGCCGCTGCCGCTGAGGTAATACCGGGCACGATATCATAGTCCACACCGGCTTGCTCCAAGGCTTCGATTTCCTCGTCCGCCCGGCCAAATATTAGGGGATCACCACCCTTGAGGCGGACCACATGATTACCTTCAAGCGCCTTCTCGACGATAATGCGGTTAATCTCGCCCTGACGGGTCGAGTGATTACCCGGAGCCTTGCCCACATAGATATATTTGGCTTCACGGCGGCCTAGATCAAGGACTCCCTGAGAGACCAGCCGATCATAAACTATAACGTCAGCAGAATGGAGGCGGCGTTGTGCCCCCAAAGTCAACAATTCGATATCGCCCGGCCCTGCGCCGACCAAAGACACGGAACCGGCTTTTTCTTTAAATTCTTCTTTTAAGGCGCTTTCGAAAGTCGCTTCAATCTCTTCCGGCGTATGGGCAAGACGCTTTTCCAGTGTTTTACCGGAGGAAAATACCTTCGCCCAAAGACGTTGACGGTCGGAGAAATCCGGCATGATAGCCGAAAGGCTTGCGCGTAGTTCTGCGATTTTACGGGCCAGTGGCCCCGTGCTTTGGGGCAAGCGGCTTTCAATATCCGCTTTCAGCGAGCGGGCCAGACCAGGCGCTGTGCCTTCGCTGCCAATGGCGACAACAATGGGATCGCGATCCACAATAGCCGGCGTGATGAAAGAACAATCTTCCTTCTGATCCGCCGCGTTGACTGGGATTCCCAAGTCTTTCGCCTTATCCGCCAAACCAGCATTCTCTGCTGGATCTTCGGTTGCGGCGTATATCAAAGACGCCAGTTTGAAGTCTTCCTTTTCGGGGGTTTCCTGCACAATCGTCAGCTTGCCCTCATTGGCCCAACGTTTGATTTGATCTGACGGGCCCTTCGTGAACACAAGCAGCTCACCGTCCACCCGGATAAGGGTTCGCAATTTGGCTTCCGCTGCGGGGCCGCCGCCTATAACCACAATGGTCTTTTCTTGCGTGTCAAAGAAAATAGGAAGATATCGCATAATAAGTGACTGATTCTGGTTGCTGTTAATGTCCGTTCTATATATAGAACGCTTGGACGATATACCAGACTTAATCGAAATTTATTTTGTAAAATATTCGTGAGACCCTTAAAGAAAGCGCTTATGGCCCGCCAAAAACGAACGCCCTGCCCTGAATCCGAAGCCCTCGGTGAAAAATTGGGCAAGACAATCCAACGCCTGCGCGCAGCAGGCAATCTGTCTTTGGGCGATCTGTCAGAAATGTCCGGCGTCGCCAAATCCATGATCTCTCAGATCGAGAAAAATGAGAGCAATCCGACCCTTGGAACCCTGTCTCGCCTCAGCACGGCTTTGGGTATTAGTGTCGAAGACGTCTTATCGGGACCTACTTCGGGCGGAAATTTGGTACAAAAAGCCAAAACTCAGGACATTCCTCTGATCAAAAGCGAGGACGGGCTCTGCGAGCTGCGCATTATTGGCTGGGTCGACACCGTTCAATTTGTTCAGTGGTATGATTTTCAGGCCAAACTTGGCGGAAAACTGGAAAGCTCCCCTCATCCCGCAGGTTCCGTGGAAAATCTGAGCATTTTAACCGGAAAAGCACGCGTGACCGTGGCCGGAGACAGCTGGGAAGCCAAAGCCGGAGAAACCCTGCGTTATAAGGCCGATCAAGATCATATGATTGAAAATATTGGCGATGGACCGCTACACGCCACAATGGTCAACATTTTGGCCACATCTTTCCGTAGCTAACCGTCCCTTGGGGCTGCAAAAATACTGAAAAATTAACTAAACTTTCATTGGCCTTTCCGCCAATAGTCGCTAGAACGCCATGAATCGCGTTTTCGCAACCGACAGGGTAGAGTTATGTCATTGAAAAAATTACTTTTAGGCGCCTCAATTCCAGCGTCTATGTTAGTTTTTGCAGGTCCGGCCAACGCTCAAACCCCTTGTCCAACTAATGTCGACGGCGAACAAACCCGCCAAATCAGGACATCAACTGAAGATAATGGCTCTGCCTGTGACGTAACCGTCGCAAGTACAGGGTCCATCACCACAACAACGGGCTCGGCTGTCGTCCTTGACTCAAACAACATCCTAGATATGGGCGGACAGATCACGTCCACCGACTCTAATAACACTACAGGTATCGAACTGCAGGGCGGAAACACAGGCACGCTTGTTTTTGGTGGTAGTATCGACCTATCTGAATCCACTGAGGCCGTCGATACAGATAACGACCTTACCGTGGATGGACCATTTGCCGAAGGCGCTGGACGGACGGGTATTCTTATTTCTGGCGCAAGTCCGTTCGCTGGCGAAATTACCGCAACCACAACATCATCAGTCGTCATAGAAGGCAATGACAGTTACGCTTTCCGTATCATTGAAGGCGCTGGTCTGGCCGGTGACCTAAATCTGCTCGGAAACATCAATGTCCAAGGTGGTATTCCTAGAAATGCGGATGGCACGGCGACAGGCGGCGCTTCGGCAGCCGTTTTGATCGAAGGGGATATGACCGGCGACCTCAATCATCAGGGTATCATCGCAACACAAGGCGAAGGCGCGCGGGCGATTGATGTCAGTGGCGACATCACCGGCGGCCTGACCAATGGCGGGACGATAACCAATACAGGCTATCGTTTCACAAATCGCCAGACAGTTTTGGCTATACCGGACGCCATTGATGCGACCGATACATTACAGGCCGGCGCGGCCATCCAAGTGAGCGGAAATATCAGTGAAGGCGTCCATCTGCAAAGGGAGGCCGTATTTGACGAAAATGGGGTCCTCACCGGATTCACAGGCTCAAGTACAGTCAATCAACTCGGGAGCGCTCCAGCCATTCTGTTTGACGGGGGAGCCGGAAACATTACGATCGGCACGATTGTTCCAATCGGAAACGCTGATAACCCAGAATTACAATTTGCCTTTGTCAATCAGGGCACCGTAACATCGAATGGCGTTTATGACGACGTATCTGTTACCACTTTAGAAGTCCGCAACACCACTTTGGTCGGCGGCATAAACAATTCAGGCGGCATGAGCGCAGATGCCTTCCGCAGTAGCGCAGATGGCACGCCGAATGACGCTTTGTCTCGGGTCATCGTCTTGGGTAGCGGCGCGATTGCCGACGCGGTCAATAATTCCGGCGTTATTCGCGCAACTGTCACTGAGAACACGACCGAAATTTTCGCCGATCTTGATAATCCTTTAGCCCCGCAAGAGCTTCTTGCCGTGGCAATTGACGTTGAGGCCAATGCATCCGTCAACAGCATCGTTAACTCGGGTATTATTCAGGCGTCTTTGGTTGGCCGAACCGGAACGGCCATAGCCATCCGCGATGAGTCCGGCACCATTACAGTCATTGATAACACGGGCGCTATCCTGACCAACATCTCAAGTTCGGATCCATTAGGGAACTCAGAACTGAACTTCACGTCAATCGCCATGGACCTTCGGGCCAATACGGCTGGCGTAACAATCAATCAGACCCTGCCAACA
>CALDSY010000153.1 GCA_937924355.1 uncultured Caulobacterales bacterium | reverse complement strand
GCCCCAGCGATCATTTTGCGGCACTGCGACGGTAGGCGCAAACGTCCAATCATGACCAGAGACGTTCAGCTCCAAAGCGGTCACTTCGGCAATACGACGTATAAGGTCAGGGTCATTGGCTGCCCCTAATCCAACATTGTGTGGAAACACGATCGCGCCCTTCAGATTGGCGTGGCCATGCACAGCATCAATACCCCAAATAATCGGGATGGCGATTTCAACGCCTTCAGAGTCCAACGATGCTTCATAGAATGCATCGGCGGCGGCGAGCCAGCTTTGAGTATCCGCATAGGGCAGACTTCCTGGCGCAGAATTACCTCCGGACAGGACGGAGCCAAGTTTATACTTCCTTACATCCTCTGGGGTCAGTGAATTGCTGTCGCCCTGAACGACTTGTCCGACTTTCTGCTCGAGCGTCATTTTGCCCATAATCTCTGTGATGCGTTTTTCAACGGCGTTATCAAGCGGCGCAGTTTTGACCGAAGGCCATATCTTTGGGTTGATTTGCCCGGCTTCACTTGTCGCCGCGCCTGCAGTCTCTTTGGTGTTTTCCGAAGGTTTGGTTTTCGCAGAAGAACCATCTTTGCAAGCCGTTAGCATCAACGCTAAAGTTGACACGCACACAACAGACCATTTGCCGAAATCCGTTCGCATATTTCCTCCCCGGAAACGTTTGTTTTCACTATTTCAAAAAAATTGACAACGTAGGACAATTGCTCCATTAAACATCAAAAATGAATGTGTCAAATAAGAGTTTCGGAATTCGGGGAAGAACGATGAAAATCAATCGAAGGGAGTTCTGCATTCTTACTGGCGGGGGGCTTTTAGCTTGCTCAGGACCGTCAAAAGAAAGCAGCCAAGCGCATGTGATCTACGAAGCGTTTGATGACTATTTCTGGGCGCTTGTCGACAAAGACCAAACATTGGAGGTTCTCGGCTCAGGCTATGGGTGGGCGGAAGGACCAGCATGGGACAAGGGCAATGAGAAACTTTATTTCACTGACGTACCCGGCAATGTCGCCTATCAGTGGTCAGCTCAGAAAGGTGTCGAAGTCTTTCTAAACCCGTCAGGCTCCAATCAAACGGAAGGATTCAGAGAAGCTGGCGCAAACGGCTTGCTTTATGACGGCGATGACAAATTGCTAATTTGCAATCATGGTGAACGAGCCTTGCAAGTCATGCAGATTTCAACAGGTCAACGAACAGATTTGACGAACGGTTATAAAGGAAAAACCCTCAACAGCCCCAATGATTTAGTTAAATCGCCTGAGGGGGATATCTACTTCACTGACCCTCCATATGGCCTTGAAGGTCTGGATCAATCCCCGCTAAAAGAGCTTACGCATAACGGAGTTTACCGCCTCTCTTCAAATGGCGACATTGCTTTGTTGATCAGCGACATGACATTCCCGAACGGAATCGCATTGTCGCCGGACTTCAAGACACTTTATATTGCGCAGTCTGACCCCAATGCGCCACACTTATATAAATTTGATCTGACCCCAAAAAGCAAAACGAAAACTCTAATGGTCGATTTCAGCCGCTACATGGGTGACAACTTCCCTGGCCTCCCGGATGGCATGGTCGTTGACAAAGCCGGGAACATTTTTGCGACCGGACCTGGCGGTGTTTTTGTAATCGCTCCTGACGGTAAGGTATTGGGTCGAATATTAACCGGAAAAGGCAGCGCGAACTGTACGTTTGGCGAAGACGGGTCGGTCCTTTTTATCACAAATCATGATCGCTTGGTAAAACTCAGAACCAAAACAACAGGCCTTTTATGATCGCAATGGCCGCAATCATCGGATCCGGATTTTTGTCAAAGACCGTTTTGGCCACAATATTTGGAATTTGCTTACTATTGCTGCTGATCATTCGCTTTAAGACGAATGCGTTTATTTCACTGCTTGCCGTCGCTATTCTCACTGGATTATTGGCCGGACTAGCACCGGAAACTGTATTCAATTCCGTTAAAAACGGCATGGGCGGAACACTCGGATTTATTGCGCCCGTTATAGGTTTGGGCGCAATCTTTGGGGCCATTCTGGAACGCAGCAATGTTCTAGGGGCCCTCGCCGACAAGGTTATCAAGGTAAAAGCAGAGGGTTCCAAAACTATGGCCACCGGGGTTATGGGGCTCGTTGCCGCGACCCCCGTTTTCTTTGACGTCGCGCTCATTGTCCTAATGCCCCTCATCAATAAGATGGCGGCAACTGCAAAAAAGGTACCCTTATTCTTTGGCCTCCCCCTATGTGCGGGACTCGCCATCGGTCACGCGTTTATACCGCCGACGCCTGGGCCAATCCTGATCGCAAATGAGATCGGCGCAAGCATAGGTGACGTCATTTTGATTGGCGCGGGTGTTAGCCTGGTGACATTGATCGTCTCAGGCCCGCTATTCACGACCTGGCTCGATCGTCGAAATAGACTTCCGGGTACTATTCCGAACCTGTCAAATCTGGACCTAGAATCTCAAGAAAAATCTGTATCCTTTTCTGCCGCCCTGTTGTTGATCCTATTTCCAATTGTCCTGATTTTAGTAGCCAATGTGACGAAGGAGTTCTTCACACCAAATGGCTTTACCGAGGCGTTACAAATCATAGGCCACCCATTCACGGCACTAATATTGGCCTGCCTGGTCAGCTGGCTCTGGGTAGGTCCGAAAACCGACGAAGACCGTAAAACGTTTTCAAACGCTATTGCGCGTTCGCTGGAACCGACAGCTCTCATCATATTGGTTACAGGTGCCGGCGGCGCGTTTAAGCAGGTTCTGACTGATACAGGCGCGGGAAACGACTTGTCGACGTTAGTTCAAGGTCTCGGCCTGTCTATTATCCTGACGGCTTTTGTCTTAGCTTTGTTATTTCGATTGCTGCAAGGTAGTGCGACGGTCGCAATGGTCACAGCCGCCGGACTGGTTGCAGCAATGATAAGCCCAGCCGATTTCACGTCCTGGCAATTGGCCGTCTTGACGATCGCAATCGCGGCAGGCGCCTCGGGTTTTTCTCATGTCAACGATTCTGGGTTCTGGCTGGTAAACCGCTTGTTTGACTTGACCGAGAAAGAAACCCTGCAAACCTGGACCCTCATGACCGGTATTTTGTCCATTACAGCGCTTTTGCTTTGCCTCATCATTTATCCGCTGGCAGGATAGTCTGATGACGGACGATACCGCAAATTCCCGAAGCCTGAGCCACCTTGCCGGTTATGGCATCGGAGACTTTGGCCTAAACATCTATTGGCAAACCGTCTCAATCTTTCTTTTGTTCTGGTATACGGAAGTTGCTGGGATTGACCCGAGGATTGCCGGAACGATCTTTTTCATTGGTATGGCTTGGGATGCAATTTCTGACCCTATCATCGCCTCTATATCAGAGCGGGTGGACACTCGTATGGGCACTTATCGGCCTTTTTTACTGTTCGGCAGTATATTCACTGCTATTTTTTTCGTCCTGTTATTTTGGGTCCCTCCATTCTCGGAGAGCTACAAAGTCGGCCTTTTGGTTATAACATGCCTTCTGTTTCGGACGGCTTACACCGTGGTTGCTATTCCCTATTCTGCAATGGGGTCGCGTATATCATATGACAGCAAGGAACGGGCAGACTTCTCTGGTTCGCGCATGTTTTTTGCCTTCACGGCACTCGTATTTATATCCATGTTGTTGTGGCCCTCGGTTTACTACTTTGAGGAAATCTCAGGATCTCAAGCGACTGCATTTCAGATAACCGCCGCTATTGGAGGCCTAATCGCTACGTTAGCCCTGTGGTTATGTTACGCAAATACTAAGGAATTGCCTCTCCCAAACAAGACAGTGCAATCCGAGAAAGTTTGGCAAGGAATAAGGGCAAATATAACCTCCAATAAGGCGCTAAGAATCTTACTCCTTTTAGTCCTCCTGAACACAGCTGCAGGCTCAGCGCTTAATTTGACATTGATGTATTATATAACCGCCCATTCTGAAATCTTTGGGCGCACAGAAATATTGTTAACGTTCTTTGCCCTTTCAGCGGCAATATCTGTACCGTTTTGGACTTTCCTAATTCGAAAAATTGGCCGCCGAAAGCTATGGATTGGAACGAGCATCGTTTACTTCATAACCGGACTTCTATTATATTTCGGTCCGGCTGTGACCATTTCAAATATCCCGTTGATCAATGGATCGGCGAAAGTACCCGTTCACATAATGATTTATATGGCACTCGGTGCTGCGCAAGCCATTATTTTCTGGGCACTCATTCCGGATTGCGTGGAGTACGGGCAAAAAGACGGCGGTTATCGATCAGAGGCAGGTGTTTATGGATCTACGCTAATTTCTCAGAAACTAACTGGCGGCATAATGGCTTTCATTATCGGATTCGTGCTTTCACATTTAGGTGTAAGCGAAAGAGCGACGGTTACCAGCGAACACGCTGATAGTCTCCGAAAATTTATCGCCATTTGCCCACCTTCCCTTATGCTTTTAACAACCATTCCGATTATGATGTTGCCGATGAATCGCGATGCGCATAAAAAAATAGTCGGACAATTGGAATAGGATAAGTCCATGGTTAGAATGATTGATGTTGCCAACCATGCGGGTGTTTCGCTCAAAACCGTATCTCGTGTTTTGAACAATGAACCACATGTGCAGGAAGCTTTGCGCAATAAAGTCCACGAATCTGTAAAGGAACTTGGCTACGTACCAAGCGCCTCAGCGCGCAGCTTGCGGAGTAGCCGGACCTATACCTTTCACTTAATCAGTCGGAGCGTCGAAGGAAATTTTGTCAATACGGTGCAATCCGGAGCACTGCGGGCCAGTCAAAAATATGGATACAACTTGGTCGTATCGCTCATGACCTTAGATACCCTTAATGATCCCACCGAACTTAAAACTTGGAGTCAAAACTTTTTAAGCCAAAAACGACCCGACGGGATCATCCTTGTTCCG
Source organism: uncultured Caulobacterales bacterium (assembly GCA_937924355.1). GTDB lineage: Bacteria > Pseudomonadota > Alphaproteobacteria > Caulobacterales > Maricaulaceae > JACOMS01. The sequence continues at coordinate 3,946 of CALDSY010000153.1, read as the reverse complement.
CCCTATTCTGATAGCCCCATATTTAATGATATCATCAATGATGCAGGAATCCCTATCTCACGGATCGGCCCCAACGAAATCAAGGACATGAATAATGTCAATATCACCATTGATGATAGCGTGGCCGCAAAAGAAGCGACTAACCACCTCCTTTCTCTTGGCCATCGACGTATCGGATTTATCCGAGGATATGAAGACCACGGCGCGACTCACAAGCGATTTAAAGGCTATAGCGACGCATTGCAGGAAGCAGGTATCAAGGTCGATCCGTCTTTGGTTAAACCTGGTATCTTCAGCTTTGAAAGCGGAATGAATTCAGGTCTCCAGTTGCTCGCGATGGAAAACCGCCCAACAGCCGTCTTTGCAGCCAATGATGACATGGCCGCCGGTGTAATTGTAGCAGCGTATCGCAATAACATCAAAGTCCCCGAAGAAATATCGGTTATCGGCTTTGATGATTCTGAGCTGGCAGCGCGGATTTGGCCAACGCTTTCAACGATCCGTCAACCTTTGATCAAATACGGCGAGCAAGCTGTCGAGTATCTGGTTAATCGTGCGGGCAACAAATCGAAAAACGATAATGACAAACCATCCTGGACCGATCTCTTGGACTATGAATTTATTTTGCGCGAATCGACTGGTCCCGCTGCAAAGTAACAGCATGAAACAATTGACATCGTTGTCAGTTTTTCTATTTTCACTAGTTCGTTCAGCAAACAGTCAACCGTGACATCATATAAGGGGCTGAAATGACAATTATAAATTCAATATTGAAAGTGAGCATCGGCCTATCGGTTCTCCTTCTTTCTCCGGCATTTTCATATGCTCAAGACAGCGATGTTGATGACGAATCCATTGATGAAATTATTGTTCGCGGCACCACCGCCTGGGAAGGGCACGACGGAATGGACGCATTCCGAGCAGGAGATTTTGAAAAGGCTGAAATCGAATTTGAACGTGAGTTCAAATCTTTACGTCGGAGCGAGAGTTCTAGATATAACGCTGCTGTGGCGGCCGATATCGGTTATGACCGTGCACAGAATGTAGGAGCCAGCGCCGTGGGCGGAACGCCGTCTGGTCCTGGAGGGGCGATACCACAGACCTCCGGTGTATCGACACCTGATCTTGGACTAAGCGGGGATTTCAAGAATAAAAGAGCTAAAGGTGCCAACATGTTGAATGATGGCCGAGTGACTGATTATGATTTCGGGTTCACAAAATATATGTCAGGCCTATCCGAGGTTAAACTTGGCAAATATGCCGAGGCAAAAAAGTCGTTCAAAACCTCGATCAAATACGACAAAACAAATTACGACGCCCGTATGCGTCTGGGTCTTTTATATGTCCTGGAAAATGATTTTGACAAAGCCGCCGACCAATTAGAAGCCTTGGAAAAACAACGCGCAAAATGCAAGGCCAAAAGCTGCGAAGAATATGAGGCAATATTGAGTTCCGCAAAAACTCTTGCCAAAGGCATCACCGATAAACTTAACCAGCAATAATCTATCAGGAGTAAATGATGAGAAAATTGTTTTTAACCTTCGGCTCAGCACTGCTGGCGACAACCATGTGTGTGACACCCGTTTCCGCGCAAACCGCGAATATGAAACTGCTGCACAATCCAAATGCAATTGAATGGGAACACCGTGGTAATGACAAGAAAATGTCGGTAGTTGAAGCCGATAACCCGTCTGGTCAGGCCATATCCGCCCGAATTAAAAAACGCAAGGACAACCCTTGGGACACAGCTCTCTGGTTTGACTTGAAAGACGGCGTCGAAAAAGGTGACAAAGTCTCTATTTCTTTCTGGGCCAGAACAGCCAAAGCCCCCAAGAGTCAGGACAACGCGGAAATCGTTGTTTTCGTGGGCCGTAACGAAGAGCCGTATGACTATGTCATTAGTGAAAATGTTAAACTCGGGGGCGAGTGGAAGCTCTATACCTTAGAAGGCGTTGCTGACGCTAAGTTTCACGAAGGCAGAATGAAAGCCGAATATCAATTAGCGAAACACAAACAAACGGTCGAATTCGGCCCAGTATTTGTCAACAATATGGGCAAATAACGTTCCACAAAACGTCAAAGCTCTAAACTAAAAAAGCCGGGTCAAACGACCCGGCTTTTTTTACACTTGGTTTTTAAATTCTCTCTTACCAGTAGTACCAGTAGAGCGCGATCAAGATGATCGCGATAATGATTGTCCAGATATTGAAGCTCGTCTTTGTCGCGAAGCTGACGTCGCCTCGTTTCAGCAACTGATCCTCTCGCGGTGCGTTTGTTGCCGCTGACACGATCAGAGCCAAAACCATACAGGCGAGGAAAATGACCCAAATACGGATCACAAAACTTAGGTCTGGAACGAAGAGCTTTAGGAAGATCGAGGCCGCGACCGAAACAAATAACGCTGTAAATGCACCGAACTGATTGGCGCGCTTGAAGAACATACCTAGCAGGAACACAGCAACAACACCCGGTGCAATGAACCCTGTATACTCCTGTACAGTTTGGAAAGCGCTATCGAAACCGCCTAGAAATGGCCTTGCGGCAAATACTGCAATGATCATGGCTGCAACGGCAACGATACGTCCGACACCCACATAATGTGTTTCTGTTTCATCCGTCTTGATCATGGATTTATAAATATCCATCGTGAAAATCGTAGAGATTGAATTGACCATAGACGCCAAGGAAGACACGATGGCGGCGATCAGCGCTGCGAAAATCAGCCCCCTCAAACCTTGTGGCATCAAGCCCATAACAGAAGGATAAGCAGAGTCCGTTTTCGCATCGAGCGCGGCTTTATCCAAGGCCCCGATTTCCGGCGCGGCAAGCATGACGGCTGCGATACCCGGCAATACGATTATCAATGGCATGATCAGTTTAATAGCCGCCGCAAAGACAAGTCCTTTTTGCGCTTCTGGCAAATCTTTAGCGCCAAGCGCTCTTTGAATAATATACTGGTTAAAGCCCCAATAGTTGAGATGGAGGATCCAGAGCCCTCCTAACAACGTCCAGATACCAGGGAGCGTATCATAGCCAAACTGCCCAGGTTCAAAGATCATATCAAATTTCTCGGGCAATTCCGTATGAAGACGTGTAAATCCATCAAAGAAACTGCCGCCACCGATCATTTGCAAGGTCAGGACTGCGATAATTATACCACCCACAATCAGGATGATAACTTGGATAATATCTGTCAGCGCAACGGCTTTTAGTCCGCCAAAAATTGAATACGCTATAGCAAACGCGCCCATCAGAGCCATAGCCATCACGATATTCACGCCGGTCAATGTGTTTACGGCGATCCCGCCAAGCCACAAAACGGTCGTTAAATTCACCAAGGTATAAAGCGCTATCCAATAAATCGACATGGTCGTCTTGACCCCCGAACCAAATCTCTGGTCCAAGAATTGGGGCATGGTGTAAATTTCCCTTTTGAGGAATATGGGTAGGAAATATTTGGCAACCAGGATCAAGACAATTGCCGCCTGCCACTCATAAGCGGCAATAGCGAGGCCTATTCGGTACCCTTCGCCTGACATACCTATAATTTGTTCAGCGGAGATATTTGCCGCGATCAACGAGGCCCCAATCGCCCACCAAGGCAAGGATTTCCCTGCCAGAAAATAATCCTCTGTATTCTTTACCGTTCCCTTTGGAACGCGCGACACATATTGAGCGATTGCGAAGAGAGCGACCGCGTAAATGGCGACGACCGCCATATCTAATGTATTGAGTAACATTTTTCCCCTCACCGCTTTTAATCGGTTAATCCGGTTATTCCGGTCTATATTCCACTCGGATAAATGAAAATTGATAACGTTGTCAATCGTATTCCGACACGAACGTAAATATTCTAACCTTTCAGTCGACCTAAAGATTTTCATCTTTGCTAACCCAATTGACAAGGCTGTCATTTTACCCCAATTCTTTTGAAAAACTGGCAGGC
>CALDSY010000152.1 GCA_937924355.1 uncultured Caulobacterales bacterium | reverse complement strand
AAGTAGGGTCGACTAGCCGTTAAGGAATTAATAACTGTTTACTAAGGAATTCTCATTAGAGTAATGTCAGCGAATCACACGCAACGAATTACAAGAATTTGTCATCAAATTTGGACGCTCTTGTAAGGCCAACACAAAGGGGAGGATTGTGAGCCAACGAGACTTAAAGTTACAAGAAGCCAAAAAGAACTATGAGTTTTACAAATCGATCTTGGAAACGATCAACATAAACAAGCACGGCAAATATTTGCTGCTAAAGAACAAAGAGATAATCGATTATTTTTCAAACGTTTCCGAGGCAAGAGCTGCTGCCGAATCTAAATTCCGGGACGGAATTTACTCTATTCAAAAAGTAGCGGAAGCCCCTGCAGAGTTAGGTTTTTATCGTGCCGACGTTAGCCGGGTTTCATAATAACACTCAAATTTTTTGTCATGTCGTATTGATGCCGGTGCGAAATAATGATGGCATTGGACACGATTTAGGGGCATCGGCGCCGAAGCTGCATGTTTTGGAAGCGCTAATCGATACGGGCGCAACCTCAACGAACATCACGCCTGCTGCCGCGGCGAAATTGGGTTTAGAGCCTATTGGCATGCGGGAACAATTGACGGCAAATGGTGTTATTGGGACGCCTTATTACCTTTTTCATGTGGGCATTTTAGTTAACGCTAAAGATACGAGGGAAATGTTGATCCCCGAAAAAATCATCGAAGGTCCAGAGCTTATTCATAGCAATTTTCCTTTCGATATTTTACTGGGTATGGATGTCATTTCTCAAGGGAAGTTGACAATTATGCCCGGTAAGTTTGAATTTTCCCTCTAAAAAAATTTTTTTATCCAAGACTAACGCGCCCCTAAAAACGCGCTGCCGATGCGCACATGGGTTGCGCCCATTTTTATGGCGGTTTCATAATCGGCGCTCATGCCCATGGAGAGTTTCTCAAGGCCGTGGCGCGCGGCCAGTTCGGTCAGGCCCCAAAAATGCGGCGAGGGCGCTTCGCCAAATGGCGGAATGCACATCAGGCCCGCGGGCTCGATGTCATATTCCCGTTTTAAACCTTTTAGAAATGCGGGCAGTTCATCTGGCAAGATACCGGATTTCTGATCCTCGCCGCCAATATTGACCTGCACAAACAGCTCCGGCAGCGTGCCGGTCTTTTCCGCGGCCTTTACAATGGCCCCGGCCAGTTTCATTCGGTCCAGCGTCTCGATGACATCAAACAATTTTACCGCGTCCAGGGCCTTATTGGTTTGCAAAGGCCCGATCAGGCGCAGCTCTAAATCTGCGCGCTTGTCTTTGAAAGTTTCGCCCCAGCGGCTCTGGGCTTCCTGCACCCGGTTTTCGCCAAATACACAATGCCCGGCGGCGAGCGCGGCCCGGATATGATCATCGGGCTGCTGCTTGGAGACGGCCACAAAAGAAATGTCAGCGGCGTCCCGGTTCGCCCACTTGGCGGCGTCCGCAATGCGGCCGAGGATAGCGGCGCGCCGTTCGGCGATCGAAAGGTCTGAAAGGTCCCAGTTCATGCCAGCCCCATACACAAATGGAGCTCACATGAAAAGATATGAGCCCATTCAATTTATAAGGATTTTGCCCACCCTTCGGCAATGCTGATTTCGCGGCCATTGAAGAGTTTCAAATAAAACCCATCCAGCGAGTCCGCATATTCCCGGGTCATATCCCGCAAGAAGCGAATGGCAATACTTTGGCCCAGATTCATACCGTCAATACCGTCAGAGCGGTAATGCACACCGGCCCAGTCCCGTCCGAGGGACACATTGGATGCCAGCTTGTTCAGTTCACCGCCAATGGTCAAATCCTCTCCGCCCGTATAATCGGTCAAACTATAACCGTCTTGTGTGGGCACGACCGGGTTTTCAATGACCATATCTTCGTCAAAAAAGGCCTTGAGCACGGTGACACAAGCCCCGGCGATACAGGCATGTCCTGCCGGATAAGCCGGGTGGGTCGGAGACCCTTCTGGATAGGCCATCGGCAAAAGGAAAGAGTCGTTAAGCCAGTGCATATGACCCAGAATATCGGAATCGATAATTTCAGACGGCAGGCCATAATCCTTTTGACCATAGGCCTGAACCTGAATGCGCTTGCCATAGACTTCCGGTCTCAGGCGGCGATGCACATTCCATTTTTGATGCCAGGCCGCTTTTAAGGCATGACGCGAGACAGCGGCGACAAGTCCCAATAAATCCGGCGCGCCATAAGAGGTAAACGCCCCCTGTCTTTGCAGATCCGAATAGGGATTTCGCAGGTCCAGACTACCCGGCGTGCCTAACAAAATAAGCGCCGCATTGAGATAGGCCTGATAGGAATAATCATAATGCACGTAAGTGGCCAGATAGCGCCCATTGATAATATACCGGGCGTCGGCTTCATCGGGACGTCCGGGGCGCAGCCCGTTTTGAACGGCCAGATAATCCGCATCATTGGTCATGAAAGAGGTATTGGGCGCGGGCGCTTTATACTTTTGTACCATTGTGGCCGGACCGCTGGGGACATCCTTATAAAGGAACTGAGAAATATAGGGCCCGGTAAGATCGCCCTTTGTTTCCCCGCGGAAAATCACCTCTGGCGTGACGATGCCGCCTTTCTTTGGGCCGACTGTCCGTGTGAAATTATTGAGCTCATCTGCCGCCCGTTGAATTTCCTTGTCATACCCGAAAGCGTCGAAATTAATTTCGCGCAGGGCCGCCTTCCAATAGACTTCGCCCATTTCTGCGGCCGTTTCCAGGCCGGAAAACCGGGGCGCAACGGGCATTGTGAGGGATTGCGAATCGGCGCCGGTCAGGTTGAAGTTATTTCCGGCAATCGGGTTGGCGAGCTTGCCGCCGCCGCCGCCGCTGGGAACGTTCTCGATTTGATAAATATCGCCGGATTTTATGGCTGCAACCAGCGTGTCAAAGGCGGATGTGTCGACCTCGCCTAAATGGTCGTGGGGGAGGGTTTTAGAAAAGCTTCCCCGGTAATCCGCGTAACGGGTTTCGTCACCATTACTGTGTTGATCTCTGATCCGGACGCGATAATTGGCGCGCGCTGCAAATCGGCGGATGTTAAAACTGTCCAGACGGCGCTCGGCGACGCCCGGATCACTGGCCAGGATCGTCGCATTGGCTGTTTCGGCGCCAACGAGCGTAGTGGCGCTCACAGTTGTGGTCAGTGCGGCTGCGGATTTAAATAAAAACCGGCGGGAGATTGTTTCAGCATTGTTCTGTTCTGGTACGGTATTGTCAGACATTTCATCCTCACGAAGAATTTACAATTCTGTTTGCAAGGGACGGGCCAGAACCAAGTTCGCCCCACAAGGGATGTGAGATGGGGATGTGAGATGGGGATGTGCGATGGGGATGTGCGATTTTTTCGAGATTCCCGTCCCAAGCCGTGTAAACAGCCCTATGAATAAAATGCCACCTGTCTGGAATTATAGCGGCGACCACCCCGTCGCCTCGGTCGCGCAGGGCCTGTTCAAGGTGCGCCGACGCCCGACGCCCCTATCGCCCTTTGTCTTTATGACCGATCCGCAGCGAGTGCTGGATCCGGTGGCGGTAGCACAGGGCCTGCCCAGAGGCTCCGCCATTATCTACCGCCATTTTGGCCGGGACGGCCACCGGCGCGAGGCCGACGCTCTGCGACAGGTCACTTTTGCACGGGACCAACAACTCCTCATGGGACATGACCCAGAGCTGGCGGTTCAGATCGGCGCGGACGGCGTCCATTTTCGCCGCGACGGGCAGGTTTTAGCGCCGAGCCTCTGGCGGGAGAAATGCCCGGACTGGATTATCACCATGGCCGGCCTAAAGGGGGGCCAGAACTATCAGAAGAGCTATCAGCAGAACTATCAAGGGGATCTGTCGGTTCTAGACGGCCTGTTTGTGTCATCCGTGTTTTATTCCAAAAGCCCGTCGGCGGGAGATCCCATCGGGGTTCCGGCTTTGACGGATATTTGCGCGCGCTTGCCCGTCCCGGTTTTTGCCCTGGGCGGGATTAACACGCGCACCGTTCATGATCTGATAGGGAGCGGCGCGGCGGGATTAGCTGGGATCGAAGGGTTGTTAGGGTAATTATCGTGTCATACCCGTCTTCCCGGCCTGCGCGCCGGGATCCATAACACAAGGGAAGGCAAAGCTGCGGGCCCCGGATTAATCCGAGGTACGACAGCGAATTATTTAGGCCCCAACACCAAACGCTGCTGACCCGATAGCGAGCCCAAGAGATAATTGCCATCTTCGCAGCTCACATCCAATCCGCCAGCGTCGACAACTTCATAGCACTGGTCCATTTCCAGGGTCAGGCCGGACAGGGCAACAGGGGCACTTAGCATAATCTCAATGGCGTCATCGCTCACAGCCACATCCACACTGACTTGATCCCGGGCCGTCCACCAGTCGCCGAACTGGCGCAGCGAGCCCATCCAGGCATAGGGCCGGACGTCTTCGACTATGGCTTTTTGGAAATCCAGCCGGCTGTCGGCGGCGTCCGTATGGGTGAGCACCACATAAAGCCCGCCGATTTTGGCGATCTGACGGGCCAGTAATTTGGCGTCGTCCAGACGGTCGATCATTTTGGGCGGCAGCTCATCTTCGACGGTGATTGGAAATTCAAAGACGGGGGTGAGCGCGTCAAACCCCCGGCCATAAGTGAGCTGAAAGGGCAAATGGGTCAGCGAGATATTGGCCGTTGACGAGGAACTATATTTATACCCGCTGGAGGCCAGCGCCTGGGGCATATCTTGGGGGTTGGAGAGAAAGCCGGGCCGGAAAGAGACGACCTCTTCTTTTTGAGCAAAATTCTCCAGCAGAAACTTGCTAACCCGCAGCTCACCCATAATGGTCCCGTCTTGGGACTTGTCTTTGGTTTGAACAAAGGGGCGATAGTCTGGATAGGTTTCCGTGCCGTCCCCAAAGGGAAAATCCCAGAGGTCCACGGCGTGAGAGACCGAATGGCTGGCGATTTCTGCGCCCAGAGCCTCCAGCTGTTGCGTATAGGTCGCGCCCTCATCATTCATAAAAATCTTGTCGTTATAATCTTCCACATATTTGGTCTGAATAAAATAAGTGGCCTGCACCCCAACTTCATTTTGATGTGCGGCATAAGGAATGGCGTTCACCAGAGACTGAGAGTAATCCACGTCATGGGAGAGGATAACGCTTAAATCTTTGCCGTCGGGTACGGTCCCGAGCGTCACTGCGCCCGTCTGGTTTTGCCGGTAAATATTTTCGATCAATATCAGAAACGCATCGATTGTCGGGCGGTACCGATTGGCATAGCTATCCGTGATGTCTTGTTGTCGCCGGTTATAGCCCTTGGCCAGAAGCTGTCCTGGATCCACGCCCAGGGCGAAAACTTTGCCGGCCCCGTAATCCCGTTTTATGATGGCCGCTTCGCCGTTTTCATAACGGGCCAGCACTGCGGCGGTGGTCACCTCATAGCTATTCGTACCGGGATTAGCGGCCGCATTTGTCTCGCTGCCGATCTTGAGCGCCGTCAGGCCCTGTTCGCGAAAATCCCGGGTCTCGTCGTGGCCGGAATCAATGGTGAGAAAGGCCTGATCCTTGCCTTCGGTCACAGATTCAAATCCGAAAACCTCTTGCAGTCCCCCGCCTAGAACATTGGTCCCAATTAATGTCCCGCCCTCGCGAATATGATTTTGCATAGCGCCAAAGCTCTGGCGCGGGAGGTCCCGCCCCGAAATATAGGGATAAACCAGGATCACATCATGGGTCAGCGCCGCTGTGTGATCTGTGGTCAGGCGAAACGGAATACCAATGGATTTCAGCCCGCTGACCAGAGCCAGCCAATTGGAATCTTCGCGGGTCAGCCAGATGGCTAGGCGGCTGGTTTGGCCCGTGTCATAATCTGAGGGGTTTGCATTCACCGGCTGAAACAGGACATCTGCTTGGGCCGGGCCTTCAACGCCTTCAAATGTGTGAACTTTCTTGCCGCATCCTAATAGGCATAGGGCCAGGGCCGCTCCCAATACGGATTTCGCCAGCATTGTTTTCAGGGCGGGTGTGTTAGAAAGTGTTGCGCCCCGGGCCATGTTTAGAATTTTACGCGCCCCTCGACAAAGACAGAGGCAGCCTCTTCATCGCTTGGGTTCACCAGCATGGACGCGGCGTTATAGACATTCACCTCGCGGGTCACATATTGCACGCCGGTTGAGAGGCGGAACATGTCGTTTAAGTCATAGGAGACGCCGGCCACGGCCTGATCCGAGGTCAGGCCCACATTATCGTCCGTGGCGTGACCATAGCCAACCGTAAAGCCGAGCTTGGACGGCTGCCAGGTGAGGCCCACATCATAGGCTTGATAGTCGCCATCGGTTAAGGCATTATTGCTGTTCAGATAGGACCCGCCAAGGACAAAGTCCCCATAGCCCAGCTCTAGGGCCAAGCCGTAAGATTTCAGATCATCAAAGGCGGCGAGCTGGCTTTGCTGGCTCCCTCTGGCATAATTACCCGTGGCTTCGATGGACAGGCCATTGTCAAATTTCCGGTCCAGAGCCAGTCCAACTTCGAAAATGTCTTCGAGCTCCGGGGCCAGAACACCGGCCGGCTCATCCTCGGCGTCGCGAACACAGTAATCCACACCGCAAGCCTTGGCGTCCAGCGCATAGGAGGCACCGATTTGGATACCGACACCGACCGTGTCGCCCAAGAGGCGCGGGCTGGTATAGGTGACTTTCTCGGCAAAGCCTGAGGCGTCATTGACGGTTTTGACCGCGTCCAGTCCCGTATAATCCACAGGTGAGTTGGACGCGCCCACATTAAGAAGTGTTGGCGCGCCGAGCGAGAATAGATAGGCCGCGCCGTCATCCCGGCCCACGGTCACATCGCCATAGGCGGAGCGCAAGAAAACATGGGCCCCTTCGAGCTGGGCCTGAAAGTCTTTGGCGTCGTCCGCGCCGCTGGCATAGAGCCGCGACGTATGTCCGCGCAGAGCGAAATCCGTGCCGTTATCATTAATGCCGCTGCAGCCGGCAATGCCCGGCGGGCAATCGCCGACGCGCCCGCCAAAGCCCCGTCGATAGGGATCATATTGGCCGCGTAATTCTCCGGCGATCCCATATTCCAGGCCGCCTTGCGTCACGGCGCTGACTTCGACCAGACCCATGCCATCAAGGACAAAGTCTTCGCGCCATTCGTGATCGGTGACGCTTTGGTCGTTAAAATAAGTCCCGGCCGCGCCGCCGGCCACACGGCCTTCGTAATAGATGTCTATATTGTTCAGGCCGAGCTTTTCACTGAATGACTGTTTCGGGCGCTGGGGCGCGCCGTAAGGGCCCGGTGTGGGATATGATGTCTGGGCCTGCTGCGGGTAATAGGCACCGCCCGAGGGGGCTTGCCTTTGTGTTTGCGGCCGCGGCGCGGTTTTCCCGCCATTGACCCGGCCCGGATAATAGGCACCGCTGGCCGTAGGGGCTGTCCGTCCGGTCGACGGCGCGCGCTTATAGCTGGGATAGTCATAGGTCGCCCCTTGCTGCGGCGCGGGCGGATATGGGGAGCCTTGCGGCGCTTGCGGTTGGCGAGGCTGATAGGACCCGCTCCCGCCTGTATAGGTGCCGGGATAAGGGGAGCCGCCGGATGTCATCGTGCTGCTTGAGGGCACATAGGCGCCGGATCCGCCGGAATAGGCGGGCCCTGATGCTGTTTGGGTCGGCGCTGTTTGGGTCGGCGCCGATTGTTTCGGCATTTGATAGCTATAGCTGGATGAATAGGACGGGCCGGCCGTGGTCGTGGTCACAGGGGGCGTCGGACTGCCGCCGGATGAGTAAGTATAGCTGGGCGCGGGGGCTGTCGTATAAGGATTGGCCGTTGGCGCCGTTGTCGCCACAGTTGTTGGGGCGGTTGTCGGTGTTGGAGCAGGCGCTGGCGCGCTGCCGCCATAAGGATATTGATAGGGCGGCGTGGCGGTATTGGAGCTTCCGGATTCCCAGGCCTGCTTGCCTTTTTTAGCAAAAGGGGACGGCACGGACTGGGCCTGGGCCACCAAGGTGAACCCTAGAGCGCTAATGGCCAGTGTCGACGCAAAAACCAGAACCGTTTGTCTGTACTCACTCATTATATCTCTTATGCCTTCTCATGAACGCGCGTAATTTGCGCAAGAAGGGTTAAACACCCGTTAACCATTTATGTTAACCGACCCTAATAAAGGGTTAACGAACGGGTTTTGCGGCAAAAATGAGGGGAATTTCATGAAAGCAACACTAGCCCTCTGAAAATCTGGTGTTATAAGCGGAAAAATTCTATAACCCGCGGAGCGACCCCCGTATGTCAAAAACAAGATTCCAACCGGCTAAAATTGCTATGATCACCGTTCTAAGTGCGGCGCTCTTGGCCGGATGTTCGTCCAACAGTAAACGGGCGGCCACGACCAAACAATCCAATATGGCCCCCAGCATGGGTGTGAACTCATATTTGTGGCGCGCCAGCCTGGAAACTCTGAATTTCATGCCTCTGGCATCTGTCGACCCTTTTGGCGGCGTCATCATCACGGACTGGTATTCCAACCCGGAAGCTCCCAATGAGCGCTTCAAAGCCAATGTCTATATTCTGGATACAAATCTGCGGGCCGACGCCCTGAAAACGGCCATCTTTAAACAGGTCCGCAATGGCGGAAGCTGGGCCGATGCCGCCATGGACGCCGATACAGGCCGGTTGATCGAAAACTCCATCCTGACCCGCGCCCGCGAGCTTTACATCGCAACGGTCGACGCCAACTAGGCCAGCGGTCAATATCCAAGATTAAAGAGCCGGCCCAAAAGGGTCGGTTTTTTTATGGGCG
>CALDSY010000151.1 GCA_937924355.1 uncultured Caulobacterales bacterium | reverse complement strand
GAAATCGCAAACCAGATTTTGCCGAAGACGAACGGAATTGATATTCCAAGTGGTGACTTTAACGCGCATAACCTTGCTTAGCGTGAGCGCCAAGCAAGGCAAGTTTATTCGCGATGTTTATGTGGGATTACCCGTTATCGGCGGCGGCGATCTCTACGGTCGCGGCGGTCTCCATCTTCGCGGAAGATATAAAGGCGCGGATCAATATTGCCATTATACCGCAAATCTGTCAGCTCGACGACGGTCTGGCCGCCCATGACATCTTCAACGATCCAGGCTTTGAAGGCCAAGGTCTGCGCGTCAAAAATCATCGTTAGCGCGCCGTCCATTTCCCCGCTGCCGTCACGGCTGGTGACCCGGATATCCTGGGGCGATTTAAGCAGGCTGATCACTTCTGTGTCCCGCGCCAGCGCGACGTTTTCTTTCAAAAAGAAATTCAGCGGTGTAGCGGATAGCGGAACCCGGTCCGTGGTCTCCAGCAATTTGTCATGCTGAACCAGCGTTACGCCGTCGGACACCACCAGCAATGGGTTGTTGCCTTCAAACTCAAAGCGCATGCGGCCGGGACGCGAGACAAAAATTTTGCCGTTATCAACGGTTCCGTCCGGGTTAAACTGGCGGAATCGCCCTTCAAAGGTTGTGATGGAGTTCAAAGCTGCGTCGAGACGCGCCAAATCTGCCGGAACCGACTGTTGATCGGTGAAAGGCGACATGGCCTGTTGGGGCTGACCGAAACCGGCAGAGCTTTGGCTCACAGCGATTATTCCGGTGCCGAGGCCGAGCGCAGCAGCGGCGAGAAGCATGGTCTTTTTGAACGTTTTCATAACAACCTCTTTTGGTGTCTTAGAGTTCTCATATAGCCATTCGGCTTTTAATCCACGCTGAATAAAAAGAATTATTTTCATTAAATTTTAGTCATGGCAACGTCCAAGTTTTACAACCTTAACTTTCTCTGGTCAGTTCCCCTCAAATATGCTATGCAGAGCGTAGATGGGGCAAAGGGCGCAGGGTTGTTACATGACCGACAATGATAATGATTTTCCCCAGCTGACCGCTAGTCTGGCGGAGGCCGGGATTCACGGACTATTGACCGCCGTTGGGTCGGACTATGTGAAATTGCTAAAAAAGACTGTGCTGCCGCAACTAAATCTGCCGAAGCCCTATACAGTTCGGGATTTGCAGATCCTCAATACCCTTTATACCTCTGCCAAGGCTTTAACGTCGACGGATGTGTTTCGGCGCACGTTTTTGGATCCGGCAACGGTAACGCGGTCGACCAAGCAGATGATAAACGATGGTTTTATTCTGGCTGAGGAAAATGAGTCGGATTCGCGCAGCCGATTTTTGACCCTGTCGAAATCAGGACGGACTCTGGCGCGAACCTATAATGAAAAGTGCCAGGCTCTATTTGAATCCAAAGACCTCACCATCTCGGCTCCGGCCTTACAGGATATCGAAAAGCTGGAGCGGTCTCTCAAATCTCTGCAGAACCGGGTAAAAATTCTCAGCCTGAAAAACTTTAAGGGCTAGAGAGGCGCGTCTACGATGATGCCGTGAATGGATTTCTCTGGTCGCGCGCCATAATGTGAAATCACCTCAGCGGCACAAAGACTGCCCAGATAACCGGCGGATGCCCAGTCCATACCCATGACATGACCGGCCAGGACACCGGCAGCATATTGATCGCCTGCGCCTGTTGTATCCGTCACAGAGGCTGCGGCAGCAACTGGAATTTCGTGCAGGTCTGCGCCGTCCATAATCAGCGAGCCTTTTTCAGATCTGGTGACGCAGCCAACTTTGCAATCTCCGCGCAGGGCCGAAACAGCCGCATCAAAATCCGCGGTTTCGTAAAGCGACAACAGCTCGGCTTCATTGGCAAATACAATGTCAACGTGATGCTTGATCAGGTGCTTGAAGCTTTCCCGGTGGCGGTCGACACAAAACAGATCCGATAGGGTCAGCGCCACTTTGCGGTTGGCGGCCTGAGCGATTTCAGAAGCCTTCACAAAGGCGCGCTTGGCCGCGTCGCTGTCAAACAAATAGCCTTCGAGATAGGTGATGTCCGCAGACTGAACCAATTTTTTGTCCACGTCAGCATCGGTGAATTTCACGGAAGCACCGAGAAAGGTGTTCATGCTGCGCTCACCGTCCGGCGTCACCGCGATCAGGCAGCGGGCCGTGGCGTCCTGATTTTTCAGCGGCGCCGTATCAAAGCCGAGCCCGGAGTCCCGTAAGCCTGCCGCGAATCTTTTACCGGTGGCGTCATTGGCAACTTTCCCGATATAGGCCCCTTTGACACCCAGAGACGAGATGCCCACCAAAGTATTGGCCGCCGAGCCGCCTGCGATTTCCTGCGGCGCGCCAAGGGCAGAAAACTTCGTGTTGAGATCCAACGCACGGGCTTCGTCGATCAGGGTCATGGAGCCTTTTTCAATGGTGTTCTCGCTTAGAAAGCCATCGGACACGGGCGATATGACATCCATAATCGCGTTCCCTATCCCCAATACATCAATTTTGCTTGCCATTTTTAGCTCCTTGCATCTTGTGCGGGGCCGTTAAAACACTATCTGCTCTTTGGCAATCATATTGAGGCGAGAATGACATATAAAATCGGCATATTGGTTTCGGGTAATATGATCCCGGGCGCGGACGGCGTTCGCGAGGATATCTTTGAGCTAACCGAACAAATGGGCAAGATCGTGCCTGCCTTTGCCCATAAAGGCATGACCGCCGAAATTGTGCGCTGGCGTGAAGCGGGTGCCAGGGCCGGTGAATTTGACGCCCTGCTGCCCTTGTTTGTCTGGGATTATTTCGAGGGAAACCAGGAATCTTTCTTGGAGCAGATCGCCATCGCCTCCCAAACAACCCAAGTGTTCAATCCATTTGAAGTCTTGAAGTGGAACTCCGAGAAAACATATCTGGACCAACTGGCCGCCTCCGGCGCGCCCGTGATTCAGACCGTTTATCTGGACAAAGTCACAGAGACCGGTATTGCCCAGGCCTTCGAGACTTTGGGGTCAGACAAGGTCGTGATTAAGCCCACCATTGGCGGCGGTGCCTGGCGACAGGTTCTTTACACTAAGGGCGACCCCTTCCCGGCGGCGGACGCGCTCCCGCCCGAAGGGGCCATGGTGCAGGCCTTTCTGCCGAGCGTTCAGGCCGAAGGGGAATATTCCTTTCTATATTTTGGCGGGCAGTTTTCACACGCCGTCCAAAAGCGCGCCAAGAAAGGCGATTACCGCATTCAGTCCCTCTATGGCGGCACGGAAGAAACCTACACGCCCAAAGGTGAAGAGCGCGCCGCCGCACGCACGATTTTGGATGCGCTCGATTTCATCCCGCTCTATGCGCGGGTGGATCTGCTGCGCGGCAATGACGGCGGGCTGAAGTTGATTGAGCTGGAGCTGCTGGAGCCTTATCTTTACCTGGGCCACGCCGACGGCGAAGGGGGCGAGAATAAAGGCGCGCAAAAACTGGCCGAGGCGCTGCTTAAACGCATACATCCATAACACAAGCCGACATAAGACACATAACGTGTCAGCGGCAGGTTTTGTCCGGACCGGTTATCTTTTGGGTGACCACTTGCTGTAGTTTCGCGCCGCAGGCTTTGA
Organism: uncultured Caulobacterales bacterium; assembly: GCA_937924355.1. GTDB lineage: Bacteria > Pseudomonadota > Alphaproteobacteria > Caulobacterales > Maricaulaceae > JACOMS01. Next base: position 329 of record CALDSY010000151.1, on the reverse strand, counting down.
GGATATGGGTTTCCGTTTTTTCCATGGCCGACGCAACGGCGTTAGAATCCGCGAAACACTCACCGCTAGAATAATTAGAGTGTATGATTTTTTTAAAGCCACGTTTTGACTTTTTCTTGAACTCAATCGTGCCCGTTTCGCCAGAAGATGGATGATCATAATATATGTCAGAATCACTCAAAATGACTTTCCTACCCAGGTCTTGCAAGGCAGACTCCACACAGCTGATCTCTATGGGTGCCTCCAGCTGTAGGGTACGCTCAAGCGCCATAGAGTATGAGCATGCGACCAGAAAAAGGGCGCCCGCCCCGATCATAAATCGTGTTTTG
>CALDSY010000150.1 GCA_937924355.1 uncultured Caulobacterales bacterium | reverse complement strand
GCCGATTTGACCGTCCTGAGCGGCCACGGACGCCGTATTGATAATGACACCGCGCTCACCGTCCGGATCCATGGGGTCGATAGCCATCATCCCGGCGGCGGATTTGGACGCACAAAGGAAAGACCCGATCAGGTTGATATTGATCACCCGAATATAAGTTTCCGGCGAATGGGCCATGATCTCGCCTGTATCGCGTTTGCGCGAAGCGGTTTTCATGGGCCAGCCCACACCGGCGCAATTGACCATGATGCGCTCTTGGCCAATGGCGGCGCGAACCTTCTCAAAACCGGCGTCGACTGAGTCGTTATTGGAGACGTCGACCTTGGCAAAAACGCCGCCAAGCTCTTTGGCGATGGCTTCGCCGCGCTCTTCATTCATGTCGAAAATACCGACCTTGACGCCTTTGGCGGCGAAATGACGGGCTGTGGCTTCGCCAAGACCGGATGCGCCGCCTGTGATGATGGCGCTGATATCTGAACTGAGTTTCATAAACTTCCTCTTAAAATTTGCCCTCTATTAGCGCTTCAGGCCCGCGGAGCAAAGGTGCAAAAAAGCACAGGTTTTAAGCTCTCTCTTTGCTTGACTTGCGGGATTTGGCTCTATATTAGCCGCCGCTTGAGATTATTTGCAGTCTTTTGACTGTATTTGGAGAATAAAATGAAGCGTACATTCCAACCTTCTGAACTGGTTCGCAAGCGTCGCCACGGCTTTCGCTCACGCATGAAAACCAAATCCGGCCGTCAGGTTCTGGCCCGTCGCCGTGCCAAAGGCCGCAAGGTCCTGTCCGCTTAAGGGCAGTTCCGCGCTCAAACAGGGCGCATACCATGTCGAATACAGAAAAACTCGGACGGCTCAAAAAGCGGTCCGAGTTTTTGTATGTTCGGGACGGAAAATACCGGGCGACCGGGGGCGTCGTTATACAAATGCGGGACAATCCGGAAATAGGGGATCAAATTCGTGTTGGGTTCACGGCCACCAAAAAAATCGGGGGCGCTGTAGTTCGGAACAAAGCCAAACGACGCCTCAGGGCTTGCGCGGCAGAGTTGCTACCCCAATATGGGAAAACGGGGCATGATTATGTCTTTATCGCGCGGGATGGGACCAATGCCCGCAAGTTTGAGGATTTACGTCTGGACGTAAAAAAAGCCTTGCAGAAGCTGGCAAGTTAATTACCACACGCTCTAAGCTTTTAAGCGGTGCAACCATTTAAGGGAAACGGGTAGAAAACCCATGGACGATCAAAAAAATCTTATCACATTCCTTCTGCTTTCTATGATGATTTTCCTCATCTGGGGTATGTTTGGGTCAAACAAAGCGGATCAAATCCGTGAACAGGCCGAAGTCGATCAAAAGTTTGAACAGGAACAGCAGGCGCAGGAAAACAATCCAGATAAGCCCGTCGAACTCAAGCCGCGGGCCGAGCTGATCAATGCCGGCCAGCGGATCACCATAGATACACCGTCTCTTGAAGGATCTTTCCTGGTTCAAGGGTCACGCTTTGATAATATCTCGCTCAAGAAATATAAAAAGACCTTAGACAAAGACAGCGGCAATGTCGTTCTATTGACCCCGGAAGGCGCCGAACAGGCGGCCTATATTTATGACAACTGGGTCAAGGAAGATGGCGGTACAGGCGCCAACGCGCCTTGGGCGTTGATTTCAGGAGACGTCCTTTCCCCCGACAGCAATATCGTCATGCGCCACACGGGCGAGGGCTTTACGGTTGACCGAACAGTATCGGTCGATGATCGCTACCTTATTACTCTGAAAGATGTCGTGACCAATACGAGCTCAGGTGAGATTAATCTGGTACGTAAAGGTTTGGCTCGACAGCACGGTATTCCAAAAGGTGACGGTGATGCCCGGGACATCAGTTTTATTCTACACCAGGGCGCCATCGCGATTGTTGATAAGGAGCAAGTTCAGCTCCCATATAAAAAGTTCGAAGACCGCCGCGAAGTCACCCATGTTGGTCAGGGCGGCTGGGCCGGTCTGACAGATAAATATTGGCTGTCTGCGGCTATTGCGCCTCAGGAAAAAAATATCACAGCCAAATTCAAATACCGCAATGTCAATGACAGCGTAATTTTCGAGTCCGGATACGCGACCGAAGCCTTCACGCTGACACCGGGCGCGAGCATAAATTCTATTGGGCACATCTTTGCGGGCGCCAAGGACCGTAAGACTTTGCGCAAATATGAGCGTACGGTAAAAAATGATAATGATCAGATTGTTTTCAAAGGTATCGCTCAGATGGAGAGAGCCATTGATTGGGGACGTCTGCGTCTTTTGACCCGCCCGTTTAACGCGGCGATATCCTGGTTTCACAGCCTGGTCGGTAATTACGGCGTCGCCATTATCTTGCTGACCACGCTGATCAAACTGGTCTTGTTCCCCATGTTTAACAAGCAATATGCCAGCCAGGCCAAAATGAAAAAGGTCGCGCCCAAGCAAAAACAATTGCAGGAGCGCTACAAAGATGACCGGGTCAAACTGCAGCAAGAGGTTATGAAACTTTACCGCTCCGAGGGCGTTAATCCCATGGCCGGTTGTTTGCCGATTATTCCAACCATCTTTATTTTCTTCGCACTGTACAAGACCGTGTTTATCAATGTTGAGCTGCGCCACGCGCCGTTCTTCGGGTGGATCCAGGATTTATCCGCCCGCGATCCACTTTCCATGCTCAACGGTTTTGGCATTCTGCCATGGAACAGCATGAGCGACGTCCCAATCGCGAGCTTCTTTGCTATCGGCCCGCTGGCTATTCTTTACGGGATTACCATGGCCATGACATTCTCTATGTCGACGGCACAAGCGCCGACGGCTGGCGAGGGTGCGGCCAATGAAATGATGCAAATGCAAATGAAAATTTTCAAATGGATGCCATGGATATTCATGTTTGTCCTAGCTCCGTTTGCGGCAGGTCTTCTAATCTACTGGGTCTGGAACAACATCCTGTCCGTGGCGCAGCAATATTATATCACTCGAAAATACAACGTAGAAACAGGGTTCGACCGCTTTCTCGCGCGTCTGCGCGGCAAGGGTAAAGTCGAAGCTGAATAGTTTTGCGCGACCCGGTTGAAGACAAGAAACTTGATGAGGGGCACCGCCTGTTTGCGCGGCCTGTCGAGTTTATGTTGAGCGTTGTCAGTTTTGCTCAATTGCCAGCGCCTGACTTGCCTGAGATTTGTTTTGCGGGCCGATCGAATGTGGGAAAATCCACATTAATCAATGCGCTCACAGGGCAGAAAAATCTGGCGCGGGCCTCCAATACGCCAGGCCGTACAAGAGAGCTGAATTATTTCAACGCCGATGACCGTATCCGTTTGGTTGACTTGCCAGGCTATGGCTATGCTCGGGCCTCCAAGACCGATATTGCGCAATGGACCAAGCTAACCCGGCAATTTCTGCGGGGCCGCGCCGGTCTGCGCCGTGTGTTTCTATTGATCGATTCTCGCCACGGCCTGAAACCGAGCGATGTGGATATTATGGACATGCTGGATGAAACGGCGGTGATTTATCAAATCATTTTGACCAAGGTCGATAAACTCAAAAAAGGCGAGCTGGACAAAGTCACAGAGAAAACCCTCGGCGCCATTGCTAAACGTCCCGCCGCTTTTCCAGGTCTTATTCCGACCAGTTCAGTGAAAAAAGACGGCCTAGACCTGCTCAGGGCTGAAATTGCTACCTTGGCCTTGCCGGATCACCGCGTTAAAGAGGCGCCATGATGCGCCGCCGACAAAACGAAGACCAATGGGACAGCGCCCGGGTTCTGGCAGAAGCTCTGCCGTTCATTCAGCGCTATGCGGACAAGACCCTTGTCATAAAATTTGGGGGCCATGCCATGGGCAGCCCCGAACTGACACAGGAGTTTGCAAAAGATGTGGTGCTGCTTCGTCAGTTTGGGATCCGACCGGTTATTGTCCATGGGGGCGGGCCACAAATCGGCAAGATGCTCGAGCGTCTGAATATCAAATCGGAATTTGTCGACGGCTTGCGTGTGTCTGATCTGGAAACCGTTGAAATTGCCGAAATGGTTTTGTCGGGCGGCATTAATAAAGGGCTTGTGAGCGCCATCAATCAGGAAGGCGGGCAAGCGGTCGGTTTATCCGGCAAGGATGCCAACCTCATAACGGCGAAAAAGCTGCGCGAAGATCTGGGCTTTGCCGGTGAACCCGCCGCAACGGATGTATCGGTATTGGACACACTCTCCACCAATGGATTTATCCCGGTGATTTCGCCGATCAGCGCCGGGGCTGATGGGGCGGGTTACAATGTCAATGCAGATACAGCGGCTGGCACGATTGCTGCAGCTTTAGGGGCGGCCCGGCTTATGCTGCTTACGGATATTGAAGGCGTTATGGATAAGGACAAAAATCTGCTGACCAATCTCAGCGCTGATGATGCGCGCGCCCTCATACAGGACGGGACGGCACAGGGCGGCATGATCCCGAAACTACAAACCTCGATTAATGCGGTCGAAAACGGGGTGGGAGCCGTTGTCATTCTGGATGGTCGCCGGGCGCACGGACTATTGGTTGAATTATTTACGGATAAGGGAGCGGGCACACTTATTGGAGGTACAGCATCGTGAGACGTCATCTCGCTTTGACACTTATTCTTGGGGCGTCCGCCCACAGCCCGTCATTTGCCCAGACAGAGGCGCCTGCTCTGGATACGGAACCCACGACGTGGGAGATCTGCAACGAAACATCATTCTCGCTTAAACTAGCCTATGCACAAATGCAGGGCGAGAAACCGGCCGCGCGCGGCTGGAAAAGTCTTCGGGCGGGGAGTTGTATGACCACAGATATCAACAATGGTCAGACAAAGTTCCTCTACGCGAAAAGTTCTGATGCCCATCGGGGCGGTATCCGCGAGTGGAAAGGTAATATTCCATTGTGCACCAGTGAAGACGATTTTCAAGCGCAGCCGGCCATAGGGTGTGCCTTGCAAGATCTGGTCGAGCGGGACTATATGCCGGTCGCCGCGGATGAGGCTGTTACGACGCTCGTAGAGATCGAAAACTTTGGCACCAAGGCCGCGACAGCGGGCATACAGCGCCTATTACAAGACAATGGATATGAAATTAGCCGGGTCGACGGCATCGCCGGACGCCGGACATCGCGCACTTTGCGCCAGTTCTTAAAGGACAATGAGCTTTCAACATCTATGACACTTGAAGAACAGCTGGATGCTCTGGAAGCGGCCGCCAGAAACACGGTTGTAAGCGTGGGGCTGACCTTGTGTAACCGGTCGGCTTCGACCGTTTGGGCCGCCATCGGAATGAGCCGTAAAGGCAATTGGGAATCTAGAGGTTGGTGGAAGATCAGCTCCGATAATTGCAAGCAAGTCTATACAGATACGCTCATGGCAACGGACCTGGCATATTATGCCTCACAAGAAGGTGAGCCGGGCGAGAACGGTCAACAACAACCAGACCGAACCCTGCGCTCTGGCGCCGCCAAGCCCAGCCAATTTTGTATCTCCGAGTCCAAATTTTCAGTATTGGGACGAGAGAATTGCACCGATAATGGTTATCGCGCTGCCAATTTTCGAGTTGTGCCATCGGATAAAGAGGGCCTGACCGTCGAGCTTACGGATGCCGATTTTGCCGAGCCTAGCCGTTCCGGATTGCGCCAATAGTGACGCCAGATCTGGACCATATAGAGCACTGGATTTTTGATCTGGACAATACCTTATACTCGGGCGACGACGCTTTCTTCTCCCAGATCGACAAAAAAATGACCGTCTTCATCAGCGATTATCTGGGTCTCGAGCCCCTTGATGCGCGCAAGGTGCAAAAGAAATATTTGGCCGAATACGGAACATCGCTATCGGGCCTCATGGCCGTACACGGTATGGATCCGGTACCTTTTCTTGATTTTGTCCATGATGTGGACTTATCGCCTTTGACGCCGTGCAGCCTTCTCCCGGCCGCCATAGAGGCGTTAGAGGGCAAAAAATATATCTTTACCAATGGGTCCAAGAAACACGCAAAAAATGTCGGCGAATATCTGGGTGTGTTCCATCTGTTTGACGGCGTCTACGGCATTGAAGATGTTGATTACATCCCCAAGCCCATGCGATCCCCCTATATCAAATTTTGCGATGTCTTTGACATAGATCCTCAAAAGGCCATCATGTTCGAAGACAGTGTCCGTAATTTAGAGGTCCCAAAGTTTATGGGTATGGAAACGGTCTTGGTCACCTCCAGGGTCGACTGGCATAATGAGCCAGAAGAAACCCGCCCCGCCGGGATCAATACGGACGCTGCCTGGGTAGATCACAAAACAGACCACCTATCGAGCTGGTTATCTAAAAATACCTGACCATGTCTTCCGAGATCATGTTTCATATGGGCCAAAATGCTCTGTCTACCAGGTCCTAAGGGAGACTTTGAAACCCCTTTTTAACGCCGAAGAGCTAAATCTTTCCAACTCGGCTTGACCCTCTTGCACCTCGTCCCTAATTAAGCGCCATGGCTATACGTGAAATACTGACCGTGCCCAATCCGATCCTCAAGCAGGTCTCCAAACCTGTCAAAGAGGTGACCGATGAAACACGCGCGCTGATGGATGACATGCTACAAACTATGTATGCGGCGCCCGGTATTGGTTTGGCGGCGGTGCAAATTGGTGTACCGGTTAATGTGATTGTTATGGATCTAGCCAAAGACGGCGACAAGCCCGCGCCTCGATATTTCGTCAATCCGGAAATTCTAGAGCTGGATGAGGATTTTGTTCCCTATGATGAAGGGTGCCTGTCTGTGCCGGACGTCTTTGATACAGTTGATCGGCCCAAGCGCGCCAAGCTCACCTATCTGAATTATGATGGCGAACGGGTCACAGAATGGGCCGAAGGCCTTTATGCGGTCTGTATTCAGCATGAGATGGATCATCTCAAAGGGATTGTCTTTCTGGACCACCTGTCCAAGCTCAAGCGGAGCCGGGCGATCAAAAAGGTACAAAAGGCCAAAAAGCTGAAAGCGGCGAGTTAGTGTCTCTTTGGCGAAACGTCGTCAGTGGTTTGATTGTGTTCTCTCTCGTTTCCCTAGCGCCCATGGAATATATCTTCTTTCCAAGTTCACTGCTTTTTAGCGTCTCGCACAGCATAGGCGGGGGTTTCTAGCAATGCGCGTTGTTTTCATGGGCACACCGAACTTTGCGGTGCCCAGCCTGTCTGAAATTCTGGCCGCCGGTCATGAGGTCGTTCGGGTTTACACCCAGCCGCCCCGCCCGGCCGGTCGCGGCAATAAGCTGACCAAAAGCCCGGTGCATGTGCTGGCCGAAATCATGGGCATTCCTGTTGAGACGCCTGAAAAGTTTCGTATGTCAAAAGTAATTGATGGGCTTGAGGAATTGGATGCTGACGTGGCCTGTGTTGTGGCCTATGGTCAGATCCTGCCGGAGCGGGCCTTGCGCGCGCCGACATATGGATGCCTGAACCTGCACGCCTCACTGCTGCCGCGTTGGCGCGGGGCCGCTCCGGTGCAACGGGCGATCATGGCAGGCGATCAGCAAACCGCTTGTCAAATCATGCAAATGGATAAGGGGCTCGATACCGGAGACATCTTACTCTCTGAAATGGTGGACATCGAAGGGGATGACACGGCAGGGATATTGTTTGATCGTCTGTCTCGCATCGGCGCAGGCATGTGGCCGCGAACTTTGGCGGCCTTGGAGCGCGGCGGATTAGTGCCAAGCCCGCAGCAGGGTGAACCCGTCTACGCAGAAAAAATTACCAAGGACGAAGCACGCATAGATTGGAACCGCCCCGCCGTAGAACTCGATTGCCATATCCGCGGCTTGAACCCGTTTCCTGGAGCCTGGTGCGAACTAGGCGGAAAACGCGTCAAAATTCACTTTGCCCGCGCCGAAGCCGGCAAAGGACATCCGGGCACGGCGCTGGATGACAAGCTCTTGATCGCCTGCGGGGAAGGTGCCTTGCGCATCACAGACATTCAGGCCCCGGGCAAACCCAAGATGAGCGCCGAAGATTTCCTTCGGGGGCATGCTGTGCCAACTGGGACGGTCTTTGACTAATGCCGCGTTATAAGCTGACTATTGAATATGACGGCGGACCTTACCGAGGTTGGCAGTGGCAGGACGACGCGCCCAGCGTTCAAGGCGCCCTTGAAGAGGCTGTAAAAGGTTTGAACGGCGAACCGGCCAAAGTTTTTGGCGCGGGGCGAACTGATGCGGGCGTGCATGCCTTGGCGCAAGTGGCCCATGTGGATTTGGCCAAGGACTTGCGGACAGATAAAGTCCGGGATGCCATTAATTTTCACCTGGGCGAGCACCCTGTTTCCATATTGTCGGCTGAGTTGGTTGACGAAGATTTCAATGCCCGTTTCAGTGCTGTGGAACGCGAATATCTCTATCGTATCCTGCCCCGACGACCCCGCCTCGCACTGGATCGTGGCCGGGTTTGGCGTGTGCCCTATAAGCTCGACCATGAGGCCATGCATGCGGCGGCCCAGAGTTTGGTAGGACAACATGATTTCACGACGTTCCGGGCCAGCGAATGCCAGGCTAATTCCCCGGTGCGCACACTGGATGAAGTCACGGTGTCCCGGGTCGCCGATGAAGTCCATATCAAGGTCCGCGCCAGAAGCTTTCTGCACAAACAGGTTCGCTCCATAACCGGGACGCTCAATGAAGTCGGACGCGGTAACTGGACGGCTAACGATGTCAGGGACGTGTTAGAAGCGCGTGATCGCACGGCGTGCGGCCCCGTCGCTCCGCCCGAAGGTCTCTATTTGACCCGTGTCAAATATGAGTGATAAGCTCGATCAATAACTGTGGGAAAAGAGATGAGCGAAGAGACCGATAAGCCAGAAGACAATAAGCCCGAAACCACAAAGGGTAAAGTCATTGCGGGGACCAAGAAAACCGTTGAAGTGGTTGAAAAGGTCGGCGCGACGGCCGAAGTAGCCAGCAATGCTTTTGGCATGGTCAAATGGGTGGCGATCGCCGTTGTGACTTTGTCGGTTTTAGGCGGCGGCGCAGCCATTTACAAAACCATCACCAAACCTGTTGCAGCGGTCACCGATGCGGGCAAAGCTGTGGCTGAGAAAGTCACGGGCGGCGCAGGGGCCATTGCTGACAAAGCCGGTGATATAAAGGACGGCGCCACAAGCCTAATCAATCACGGGGATATCCCGGTCAGTGACCAGGCCAAGCTCAATCAACTGGCAGAAGCCGCTTTTGCGACGCTTTTCAAAATGGATGAAACCAAACCCGATGGCGTGCGCGAGCGCATGTATCGCCGCACGAATTTTGGCGGTAGCGGCGGGAAAATCTGTAAACAAGACCTAGACTACGGCGGCGGGCCCCTGCTCAGTTATGCCGCCGCGGATGTTGACGCCCATGAAACTGCGGCGCAGCTAGGCTCCAAAGATGACCGTTTAATCCGGATGATTATCCGCGCCTCTGATGACGACATTAAGTTTAATGCCGCCTATAATTCTGAGACGGGTAATTGGGAGATGAATTGGAGCAAAGGCACGATCCGCAAACCGGTTAGCGGTAAAATAGCTGACGCCCGAATTATGGACATTCTCGCCGCCGTTCCCGAAAATTGCAAATAAGCGCCGCCGCATAGGCCAACTGCATATTAGACCTTAAATCCTTTGTTCAAATATCCTATTTATAAGGGGATATGGATGACAATGTTCCAAATTCTCCAGAGCCCGTGACGCCA
>CALDSY010000149.1 GCA_937924355.1 uncultured Caulobacterales bacterium | reverse complement strand
TGGGTTGATGGCTATTGCCATGCTCATCATCTGGCACCCCCGCGCAGCAAGAGTTTTTTACCTTGGCTTTATTCCGGTGATGTTATTTGCCATCACCAGAGTGGGGTTTGAGCTGATGGGATATGCTTCCGATCCTATGGGGCCCTATGGTATCCCCATTTGTTTCTATGCCTTAGGCTTGGCCGTGGCATGCTGGATCATGTTTCAAATAGCGCGACGTCCAGATTAAGACTTCTTAGATGTTGATGTTTTTTTGGCGGCCGTTTTCTTAGCGGTCGTCTTTTTCTTGGTGGTTGATGATGTCTTTGACGTCGAAGGCTTTGCCGTTGTTTTCTTAGCCGGCGTTGATTTCTTGGCGGTTGTCTTTTTCGCTGTCGTCTTTTTCGGCGTTGTGGTTTTCTTGGACGGCGACTTTCTCTTGGTTGCCTGACTTGTGGCGGCCTTACTCGTGGATGACTGGGTTTCAGCGACCGGTTCTGTTTTGACTGGTTTGTCAAACACCTGATCGACGGACTCACCTTTAGCCTTTTTCTTGAGGGCGGGATCAGCAACTTTATCGAACCGCTTCTCCGCCGAATCCTTTAAATTGCTGGCGGCTGATTTTGTTTTATCGACAGCTTTGCCGGTCACTTCTCGCGCGCGTTTTGCGGCTTCTTCAGCCGCGCGCCGGGTTTCTTCGAGCGGGTCGATATCGGCCAGGTCAGATGCACCGCCATCGGCCGATAAATTGTCAGAAATTCTGAATGTGGCAATGGCCAATTCACAAACCAAGCGTAACCCGACAAATGTCAGGACGACCAGTGACAAACGCTCCAGCCACCCGGTTAACCAGGCAATCCACTTGGTAAAATATGTTGCCCCAAACACATCGCGAATAAACCCGATCGCAATAAAAGTCAGCGCCGCCCAGAAGAATAGGGGTACTAACTTGTGCTTCATCAATTTATCAAAAGAAAAGAAAAAATTGATCAGGTTTTTCATGGCAGGCTCCGTTTACTCTGATCTAATTTAGGGATTTTGCGCCAAGTTACAATCTTGAATTCCAAGTCTTTTCATTCCATCGTGTACGGGAAAGACAATTAAACTTTGGTTCCAGATTCCTAACGACTGAATCCCACAGGAAACCCTCAAGAAATGGTGCTGCGGGGCGAATCCTAATCCAGTTCGGCGCTCAAGGTATCTGATTGTAAAACCGGGGCGGTGGCTTTCAACGCATCAATTTCCGCCCGTCGTCGCTCAAATGCCGGCATTTGATCTTTGGACAACGGCTTGCCGGATAATTGTGAGAGGCGCCGCGGATTGATCTTCTTGCCATGCAGATGGACCTCATAATGCAAGTGTGGTCCGGTCGAGCGGCCCGTCGAGCCTACATAACCGATAATCTGATCCTGCTTGACATATTTGCCTTTGCGGACGCCATTGGCGAACTTCGACAAGTGGGCATAGGCTGTCTTGTAGCCGTCCGTATGACGAATGCGGATATAATTTCCGTAGCCGCCATTGCGGCCCGCAACTTCGACGGTCCCGTTACCAGCTGCCATGATCGGCGTGCCTGTTGGCGCCGCAAAGTCAACGCCTGTATGCATTTTCCGGTAGCCCAAAATCGGATGACGGCGTTTGCCGTAGCTCGAAGACAATCGCGCGCCATTGACGGGCGTGGCGCGAAGTTTGCGTTTCGCCGTCTTGCCTTTTTCATCATAGAAATTTTCACGGCCTTTGGAGTCTTCGAAGAGGTAGTAGTCCATCTTCTTCCCGCGCGGCGTGAAGCTTGTAAATAAGAGATCGCCCGCTTTGACGATATTGCCGCGATTGTCCCGCGCCACCTCAAAGAACATTTCAAACTCGTCACCGGGCTGAATGTCTCGCTGAAAGTCGACGGAATATTCATAAATATTGGCAAACTGAATGATGACCTTGTCCGGCGCGCCCATTTCAATGGCGTCCATGTAAATAGAGTTATCAATGGAGGCTTTTATGGAGACCGTTTCCATTTTAAATTCGGCCTCAATGTCGCGGGCTTGAAATGATCCGTCGGTTGTTTTGGAAACATAAACCGTTTTTTCCACTGACGGCTTATAGGTCAAATGACTGAAGGTGTTGTCGTCTTCAAAATATAGATTGAAAGACTGACCAACTTTGAGTTTACGCGGATCGTAAACAGAGGAAAAGCTCTGGGTGATTTCATAGGCCTGACTGGGCTCGAAACCGCTTTTTTGCAGCATAGGTCCAAGGCTGTCGCCAGATTTCAATTTTAATGTTTTCGCTTGAGGTAGCTCTGGATGGCTGACGAGGTACAGATCATCGCGAGTGAGATCAATTTCCGGCACTTCAACTTTCGCGATGGCCGGTTCAACGATCTCATCGGATACGGGCCGGTCGGGGATCATCCATGCCAAGGCAATGGCTGACGCGAAGCAAACCCCGAGAAATCGAAAACGGCGGTCTTGATATATACGCGTATTGCTCATTTGCAGGAAAGCCTCGAGCCGAACCGAGAGTGGTTGGGCGACATATTTATACAGCCGGGGAAACCTGTGACGTGTAGGGCGCATGACAACTGAATTCTTTCCGAGAATTTCATTTTCGTTTCCCCCTAAATGCCCTAGCTATGGTTAACGTATTATCAATTTTATCAGCGCCACAGACTTTACCCCGTGGCTTAAACCAAAAAAGGTGCTGTCCCGCAAATTAAAATGTCGAAACCGCCCGTTCATAAGGCAGAAAATTCGCGCCCCAAACGCAAAAAATGGTGGGTGATCGCGCTTTGGATTATCTTTGCCCTCCTGCTTGTCTGTGCGCTTGTTCTCTATTGGGTCTGGGAGAACCGCGCCGGAATTATTGAAAATCAAATTATTGCTGAACTAGAGCGCGAGGGATTTCAGGCCGAGCTTTCTATAACGAACTTAGAAGAAACCGGTGCAACGGCCAAGGATATCCGGATTTCGCGCGATGGTCAGCTATTGATTGAAGCGGACCAGCTTGATGTGGATTATATGTGGCGCGAGGCCATAGAAGGCCGGGTCAACCGGATTGTCCTGAAAGGCCCAAAAGCTAGGATCGTCATCGATGAAAAAGGAAAATGGATTAATCTTCTAGGATCCAACGGCGGCGGCGGCGGGCGTGATTTCCTGCCCCCCGACGGCATTTCCATTATTGACGGACAGGTTGATATTCAAAGCCCGGTGGGGGTGATCCGCTCTTCAGTTACGGGCGAGATAAAAGCAAAAGATCAAATCACAATGGCTCTGGTATTTCAGGATAAAGGACAGGCCATATCTTATGGTGATTTTTCAACCCGGTTAAGCGGCACGGCGGACGTCAGGATCGACGGAGAGGCGCGCGACGCTAATATCGCGGTACAAGGTCAATCCTGGCGTTATAAAAATATGGGCGGGGACACGCTCGATATATCCGGAGATGGATTGAAGCTCGATTGGCTTGCTGAAGAGATATGGCTGCGCGGACCACTTCAAATCGGCATGACCGGATTCAAAGGCAAAGCGGTCAAAGCCGCGACTATGGATTTGGACTGGAGCGGCGCGCTTGGCATGACCCGCGGCGAACAATCCACGCTTTTGGCCGATGGTGAGTGGGATTTAAGCAGTCGCGGATTTGAAATTACAGACCGAGATATTCGAAACGACATTACCCAAACTCTATCACTTTATAACAGCCTATCCAGAACGCCGGTCACCCGAGATTTCGCCGCCCCGCTAAAAACGTCAATCGGTGAAATCATCCGAAGCCCGGATATGTCAGGGCAAGGGCAAATTTCAAAATCAAGAGATAAAATCACGGTCGACCTGAAGGCGTTAAAAGCAAGCAGGAATGGACAAATCATGGCCGAGCTGTTTCCCCGCAAAGGTCTCTCGGAATATCAATTTGACCGCCCAAGCCGGACTATAGAACTGAATTTCGACGCCCGGCTCGAAGGATCAAAACCCATGAGGTTTTCGAACAGCCGACTACTCTTGAAGTCCACAAATGGCCGCAATATCCGGGGTGTGACGGGGTTTACAGGGCGGGTGACAATCCCCGAAACTTGGCGCGCGCAAACCCCAGATGGACGCCCGACAGAAATCCGGCCTTTGACCGGTCGTATAGAATATACAGGCGGAGCCGGTCCGCGCCGTCTAAAATTATTTGGCGCGTTGAATTATGACGGTGATATCCCTGGCGGTTATGTGACCGGCTTGGAAACCGAGGGCGAGCTTGATGTGCGCTTGGGCCAAACAACCGAGATTTATTACGCGGCCACACCTGGCATACCGGTCATCATGCAGACTTTTGATAATCCCACAGAGTGGACCGCCTCAAATGTCAATTTTGATCTGGTGGAAAACGCCCAGATCCCGCTTTTTTCGACGCAAGATCGTCAGGGCACACTTAGTACAAACGTCAAGAATTTGTCGGCGGACCTGGCCAATACAGACCGAACACGAACATTAAGTTTTGAGTTTGGCGCAGCAGATATTCAGGCAGATATCACGGAGTCCCAAAAATGGCAGATAAACGGGCGGGATGTATTGATGACCTCCGAAGATACGCCGACGCCGGGCACGGTGATGCGGGCCCCTGAAACGGCTATTACAGCTATGCTTGAGCCCGGGCAGTCTCCCCAGTTTACGATTGATGCGCCGGCGGCGGACGTCACCACTCAGTCTGTGGATGCCGATGGGCTGGCGGTTCAGGTCGCGGGGACCCCGGAAAAATTCCGCGTGAACTATCAGAACGCCCGCGTGGATTTCAGCGCCACCGATTTTGAGCGCTTTATGTTGAACGGCTATGTCGATTTCGAAAATGACCAATGGATCGGGAAAGCCGATACGGTCCTGCCATTTGACAACAAAACACCGGTTCAGGTCGACTACCGGTTTATCGACGGACGAGGTTATGCGGATGTGGATATTCCGGAGCTGGCCTTTTCGCCCATTGGTTTGCAGCCCCAGACCTTTATTCCTGCTTTGCAGGGTAAGATTGCGGATGTGCGAGGGTTTGCATCTGCGCGGATCAATCTGGAATTTTCCGAGGCTGAAGGTGTCGTGTCTTCCGGGACTGCCAAGTTGATTGATATGGAAATGGGCACGGCGCCCGGGCCTTTGCGCGGTCTGAACTCTGAGCTTCATTTTGCATCCTTTTTCCCGCTGGTCACCAAAGGGCCGCAAACGGTCACGATTGATGCCTGGGACGTTGGGTTTCCACTCCCGGAAGGCGTAGTTGTTTTTGAAGCGATCTCGGACGGCATCAGGATTGACTCTGCGCGCTGGCCAGTTGGCTCAGGGGAAATATCTCTGGATCCAGCGGTTTGGAGCTACACGGCGGACGAAAATCGCATGAAGCTTAGGGTGGAAAATGTGTCGATCAGCGACTTAATCGGTGATCTTGGCGGGGACAACTTTGAAGCCACCGGTCTCGTGTCAGGTCTTCTGCCTGTGGTCATAACAGGGGTGGATGTTCAGGTGGAAAACGGAACTTTGGCCGTCAAAGATGGCGGTGTGGTCCGATTTAGTACGCCGTTTACGGACAAAGCCGGGGAAACCAATGGATACGCCCAGCTCGCCTTTAATGCGCTCAAAGAATTCTACTATGAAGAGCTCGAAGTGACCCTGAACGGCCCCCTAGACGGTCTGATCAATATCCGGGTTGTTTTTGAGGGGTTCAACCCCAATGTTATGGACGGCGCATATATTCGCTATAACCTCAATATTGAGGGCGAACTTTTGAATATTGTCCGTAATTTTCAAAGACTTGGCGCACAAATTACCGAAGAGGTCAAAAGCGCTGTGTTAGGCGATAAAGGCAGTTAGGTGATAAATTAGATGAACAATACAAAACATCGTGTTAATGAGCAGTTCAGACGAACAATGATAGGTTCAGACAAATGAAAAAGGTCATATGGCTTTCTATATTGGGTTTAGGCCTGATGGCGGCTTGTACGCCCAGGGTCCAATTAGCGGCCCCCGACAAACCCATTGAGATTAATCTGAATGTCAAGATTGATCAGGAAGTCAGGGTTCGGCTAGACAAGGAAGTCGAAGATTTGATCGAAGACAACCCGGATCTGTTTTAGATTGGGCTATCGAAGGAAGATGATTATGTCGAAGAATGCGATATTTACAGCTCTGTTTTCTGTTTTCGCTCTGACGGGCGCAGTCACAACGGTTTCAATGTTCAACGCGGTCCCGGCGGCCGCTCAAGCCAGCGACGCGAAAGCCATCGTTGACGCAGCGAAATCCGAGGGTCTAATCGGCGAAACCGCCGGTGGTTACCTTGCGGTGATTGCTTCGGCCCCGCGTGATGTCGTCAATGCTATGAATGAAATAAACATCCGCCGGAAATCCCTATACACAAAGCTTGCGCGCAAGCAAAATGTGCAAATCGACGTGGTGGCGGCTGTGACCGCGGAAAAGATCAAGGGTAAAGCCAGTTCAGGTGATAAATTCCTGGATAAAGACGGGAACTGGATCACAATTCCGTAAGGCCTAACACGCTTTAACATTTGTTTTACACAATCAGTTGATGGATAGTCCTCACGAATCACGAGGACTATTTGATCATGAGCGCTCCGGTCACCAAACTCACACCGTCTAATTTGGCCGCGATGATGTGTGCCCGTATCTGCCACGATTTGGTTAGTCCCGTCGGAGCTTTGGGCGCCGCCATCGAAGTATTAGGTGATGAGAGCAGTTCAGATATGCACGAAGATGCCATGGATTTGGTGAAAACTTCCGCAAAACAAGCCTCACACAAACTGAAATTTTTGCGTCTGGCATTTGGTGCCGGAACATCTGCGCCGGGCGTATTGTCATTGGACCAACTCAAAAACCTGGTCAATGACATGTATGGCGAAGGGAAAGCCAAGATAAGCTGGGACGCCAATATTGATAGCGTTGAGAAGTCTCAGGGCCGTCTTTTGCTTAACATGGTTATGATCGCGCTTCAGAGTATCCCGCGCGGCGGAGATTTGGTCATTGAGCTTCGCCAAAAGGCCGATGCCAGCATTTTTACCCTGAACGCGAATGGACCCAAGGCGCGCATCTACGAAGAGTTTGAGCGAAGCCTAACGGGCCGCGCGCCTGAAGATGGCTTTGACGGACGGACCATCCAGCCATTTTACACCGGCATGCTTATTCGCGAAATGGGTGGCCGGCTGGATACCACGATTGACGGCGATAATGTTTCTTTTGTGGCCTTTTTACCGTCACAACAGGCCCAAAACGCCGCCTAGAGCGCCGGACAATCATTGAGAGACGCTTTAGACCGCCGAGATTGCGGGCCCAGCGCTCTAAAACATCATTATTTTTAACCCATCTTAACCAATTTTTGGGACTGTTCCCTCAAGCCTTGGCGCCACATTGCTTGCGCGCCGAATCACGGACCGAGAGGGTAGATGTTAGAAAAATGCGGAGATGACCTTGTCGCAGCCCGCAGGTTCATGGACCTGTGCCGAGATCACATGTCCGAAATTTTTTCTGGCGGGCAAATCCCGCTGATTGAGGTTTTGCGTCGACTAGGCGACATACAAAGCCACGCCAAGCTGATGCGCGCCCGGTCTATTTATCGTTCAGCACAAGATGTCATTAGCGATCTGACCGTGCATAAATGTCCGCAGTCCTGCGCGGCATCGGTCTTGGTTCTGCAAAAACTCATCCGCCAGTATGAAGCCGGACTGTCCGAAATTGCCCCGGTCAAAGTTTCTAAGATCGAAAAAATCAATCGGGTCGAAACGGTCCCTGTTTATGATTTGGCGCGTCAGAAAAAGGCCGCTGTAACTTTGTCGCCCTTGCTGAAATTTGCCGATAAAGAAAAGGACAGGGACAATCTGGTGACCTTGCTCAGTCTAGCCGCCAATGAGTCGTTTGCTCCGCCGAACAAGCGCGAGCCTGCCAAGGTCCAAAAGGTTGATATTATTCTGCCGTCTCTGACTAATCACTGGTTGCGTCTCGCGCGGACCCAGGAAAAGTCGATCAGTGTTTCTTCGGCCGTCGACGATATTTCTATAAAAACCGAAACGCTTAAAGTTCTGCAAAAAGGACTTAAGCAGCTCGGTGAAATTCTAATTTCACAATCCGTCGAAAAACCCGATGTTCGGGCGGACAAAGAACTAAGCCGCTCGGCTCATTTGGCTGTCACAGGTCGTCATACGGATACCGGTTTCGAGATTCTCATGAGCTGTGAAGGGATTGCGCCCTCATTGTCAGATATGGAGCATGTTAAAACACTTTTTGACCCGATTGGACTTAAAACGAATATAATGCTGGAAGACAGTTTGGTCCGCGTCAGCCTCTATGGGTTAGTAACAGCGAGTGACAAGAGCATCGACAAGCCAGTCGTTGAGGTTGCCCGATGAAAACCTGTCTGGTGGTCGATAATTCCAAAATGATCCGGCGCGTCGCTGGACGCATTTTAACGGAAATGAAGTTTAACGCAGAAGAAGCCGAGAACGGATTGGAGGCTTTGAACTTTTGTCGCGGTAAAATGCCTGAAGCTATTTTGCTCGATTGGAACATGCCGGTTATGGATGGTCTGACATTTGTGAAAACTTTGCGCCAAGAGCCAGGCGGGACGACACCTGTCATTCTTTTTTGTACATCCGAGCGCGATGTCATCAAAATTTCAGAAGCCCTGAATGCAGGCGCCGACGAATATATTATGAAGCCGTTTGACAGCGATATTATAGCCAGCAAATTTTATCAGGTCGGATTACTGGGCTGATCATGAGCGGAGTCCTAAGCCTAAAACCATCATATTATGAAGCGCTTAAGCGGCTCACGCTTGAGCTCGCCGGGGTGCATTTGGGTGATGATCACGCCTTTCTGGTCGAAACCCGTTTGGGCGTATTGGCCCGGCAAGAAGGTTATCAGAATCTCAATCAGATGGTCGATGATTTGTTTGGACAGGGGCAGACGCGTCTGGCCATAAAGGTCGTTTCTTCTTTGCTTGAACGCGATACGCATTTCAATCCCGACCCGGACGGATTAAGTATCATAGAAAGCTATCTTTTTCCGGCTCTGCAAAAGTCAAGCAAAGGTCAGCCAGTCAAAATATTGTCGTTTGCGTGTAGTAGCGGTCAGGAGCCGTATTCTCTGGCAATCATGGTCAAAAAATTCCGCCAGTTACATCCGGATTTTCAAGCGTCTATTCTAGGGGTGGATTACCCGTCTCCGGCACTTACCCGGGCGCAAGACGGGCAATATACCCATTTTGAGGTTCAACGTGGTTTGCCCATACGTGACTTGATTTCGTATTTTGACCGTGCCGGCGAAGACTGGGTTGTCAAACCTTCATTGCGGGCCATGGTGGAATTTAAAGAGTTCCATCTTTTGTCCAAGCTGGACGCGCTGGGCGAATTTGATCTGGTATTATTTCGAAACAGTCTGGCTTATTATTCTTCACCTGCGCAAATTAGGGTCATCCGCTCATTATCTTCGATCGTGAAACACGATCGATATCTGATGTTCGGTTCAAAGGAAGACCTTCCATCCTCCAGCTATAATTTCGATAAGGTCGAGGGATATAAAAACCTATTGGTTAAACATCCCAAACCTGTCGTTGCCGAAGTTGAGCCGGATCTGCCAAAGCCGCCGCCTAAAGAATATGTTCCCGACGGTGCTAAGGCTAAACCCGCAAGGCCATAATTAGCGAACGGCGAGGAACAAATTGGTTCCGTCCCTTTCGACCGTCAGGGCAACGGGCCCGGTACGGTCCTTTGTTATCGCGTTAAACTCAGTCAGGTCCGAAACAGGTTTACGTCCGACAGCGCGAATAATGTCGCCGCGTTTTAAGCCTGCCCGCGCCGCTTTTGAGCCTGGATCGACCCGGGAAACAAGGACCCCCTCATTACCATCCTGCAAATCCATATCGGCAGGGATATTGGAAAGCTCGGCGCCTGAAAACGTATCTGAATTAAAATCCTGGCTCTCAATTTGAGACGACGTGCTTGCATTGTCTTCGTTTGAAATGGCCTCAACCATGATACGGGTTGTCCGTCGCCGCCCGTCTCGCAGATAGGTCAGATCCGCCCGTGTCCCCGGCTGAACCAGACCCACCGCATTGCGGATATCATTGGCATTGCGAATATCATCCCCGTTAAATCCGACAATAATATCTCCAGACTCAAGGCCGGCTTTTTCAGCGGGGCTTGCGGACGTTACATCATTGACCAAGGCCCCATTGAGCGTGCTGAGGCCCATAGCCTCCTGCAAGGCGGGGTCTATGTTCCGAATAGAAACCCCAATCCGGCCTCGTTGAACTTCACCGTTTGAAATCAGTTGGGTCATAACGTTATTGGCAATGCGAACAGGGACGGCAAACCCAATTCCGTTATTCCCGCCGGAGCGGGAAATAATCATTGTATTTATGCCGATTAATTCGCCTTTGGAATTAATAAGTGCGCCGCCCGAATTTCCGGGATTAATGGATGCGTCGGTTTGGATCATATCTTGAAGACGATCCCCGCCGTCCACATAACGGCCTAAGCCGCTAACAATGCCCGTTGTTACAGTCTCTTCAAGACCGAAGGCATTGCCGATCGCAATGACATAATCACCGACTTTTGAGGAGTCCGGTTGGGCCAGTTTCATTTCCCGTAAATTTCCCGCGTCAATCTGCAAAACTGCGATATCAGTTTGCGGGTCACCCCCAACCAAGGTCGCCACAAATTCTCGCTTGTCGTTGAGCGTTATGGTAATTTCCTCGGCATTTTCCACCACATGATTATTGGTGAGGATATAACCTTCTCGCGCATTGACGATAACGCCAGACCCGATGGACCCGCTCCTGCGTGAAGATCTCGGCTGGCCAAAAAACCGTTCCATGAAATCTTCCATTTCGGGGTCGCGCCGGCTTTGGGCCTTGCCTTCGGTCCGGATGCTGACAACGGCGGGTGTCACCCGCTCAAGCAGCGGCGCCATCGTCAGGACGCCGCGTTCGTTGTCCATGGACATGGCGGAGCTTTGATAAACGGCCAAGTTTGCGGCCTGCGCCGTCCCGGCAATAGTCAATGGGGCAATGGTCAAGGGTAAGAGCAGCAGAGCTGTGCCCAAAAATGTCGAGTTAAGTAATTTACGCATGTTCGCCTCATGAATTTTTATTGTTTTATGCAAAGTCAAGTGACGGATATTATTTAGGTCCTGCCAGGACCTCTTCAAGTCACGTTTTCAGAATCTAACGGCTTTTTAATGACGATATGCCAAGCAAGAATTTATGCAGGAATGTATGGACCCCATGAAGCTATAATTTTTGTGTCGCGGTCGGAAATCTGATATTAGGGCTTTGAAACCGAGAATTTGTTATGAAAATCGATATTCACCCAAACCGTAAACGCAGTATGATCAGGCCCCTAAAAGCGGCAGGACATATGAAGCTTTTACTCAATGATAAGGAAGACACAGAACAGGTTTTCCACATCATGGAAGCTTTAAACGGTAATAATATGTACCGGAAAGTTTGCGAATATTCCAAATCGGACCTTGGCCGCAGCATGATGGAGCGACGCCGTTATCTTCCGGAAATACTAGATGACCACGAAACGCTGAAAAAACTGCCGGAAAATACCGTTGGTCAAGCCTATGTTACGTTCATGGAGCGCGAAGGCCTGTCTGCCGCTGGCCTGGTTGAAGAAAGCGAAAAATGGTGGGTGCACCATGAAAAATTTGACGATGATATCGATTTCTTAGGTTGCCGATTTCGGGATACTCATGATCTTTATCATGTGCTGACGGGATATGGCCGAGATGAGCTGGGCGAGATTAGCGTGCTTGGCTTTAGTCATGCCCATAATGGCGGGTTTGGAAACCTGTTTATTTCCTATGTCGGCGCTTGGGATCTTTCAAAATCGGCCCCAAAGCCCAAGCTGATTAAGGCCAGCCTAAGGGAAGCCCGCCGTCATGGCCGCGTAGCCAATGCCTTGGTCACAGAAGATATTGTCGCGCTTCTGGCAGAGCCTCTTGAGGCGGCTCGAAAGCGCATGAATATCTCTGAGCCGCTCGCCTATAAGCGCGCGCTGGCATCTCTGAATGATATTGGATATGAAGGGCAGCTTTCGGCCGCCTAAGACGCTGTTTTTGCCTAGAAAAAAGCATTGGCAATATGATATTTGAACAGGTGCACCGTCAGCATGAAGCCTGTGGCCAGGGCCGCCAAACACGGTAATATCCAGGGGATAATCGGCGCGGCTTTCAGGGAGTCTCTTTTACGGAAATGCTTCACAAAAGAAATACTGCCGATCGCCGCGCAAATAACGATTCCGATGAGGGTTAAAGTTAAGTCGTTAAATTCCATGAAAGTCTACCGATAAGGCTTTATTCGAAGCTGTTGCTTTAACAAAATCCGAAATTTTTGCCAGAAAGATTTTGCGAGACAGAGTCTTTAGTGTATTTTTCGTCCGCAACGCGAGCAATTTTCAGAATAAACCCTCAAAAATCTCCCAAAACGGGGCAAAAAATTGCGCGATGAGCGGATTCTGTGTTTTTTATGCCACGTTTCTATTAAAAATAGGCCTGCGCCCTTGTGGCCCTTGCATCACCGCATTCCCCACATTAAAGAGTGTTAATGGATTACCTAAAATTAGCATGATTTTCTGAAGGGGAAAATAATGACATCAATCGAGCTTAAAAAACTGCTTCTAGGGACAACCCTGATCGCCGGTTTCACCGCTTTAGCTTCTGCACCGACATTCGCGCAGGACAACACACCAATCGAAACAAC
>CALDSY010000148.1 GCA_937924355.1 uncultured Caulobacterales bacterium | reverse complement strand
CTTCTGGAAAACCCCACAGAGGTTGGCGGTGAAGTTTTAGAATTTGCCGGCATTCCCATGAGCGCTGAGATCGAGGCCGGTATGGAAGACTGGATCGAGGCCAACCGCCGCGAACATCGCGCCCCCCATAAATATGCGCTGGAGGATTTTGGTTTAAGCGCCGAGATGATAAGTGAGCGCTTTGCGGACTATAAGGGCAAGTTTCTGTAAGCATGTCAGACGACGAAGACATCCCAAAACTGCGGGTTGATAAATGGCTTTGGATGGCGCGGTTTTTTAAAACTCGGCAGCTCGCTTCGAAAGCTGTCACTGCCGGGAAAATTCGTGTGAACACGCAGCGGGTTAAACCGGCATTCAAGGTCAAGCCCGGAGACGGCCTCGTCATTACCCGGCGGGAGCAGATGTGGATTGTCGAAGTGCTGGATATCCCCAAACGTCGCGGCCCGGCCAAAGAGGCGCAGCTTCTTTATGAGGAATCCGAAGAAAGTATTGCCGGCCGGCAACAGGTCAGCGATATCAGACGGGCTGAGCGGATCAGCCGTCCGCGCGAAGAGGTGAGACCTGACAAACGTCAACGCCGTCAGCTCCGCGCGCTAAAGCAAAAAGATTAAATGTTACCGCGGCGTTGTATTAGGTTTGTCGAATGAGAAGGTTACTGACCCAACGAAAGATAAATCCTAGGCCTAAAAATACGAGCGTCAAAACCGCCTGAGATATGAAAAAACCTTTCCAGCCCGCAAGTGTAGGGTCAGAGAAGTGATAAGGATATATTCCGTCAATTTGGCCGCGAATGAGCATATAGGCGGTATATAGCAGCGGGTATATGAGCCAGACAAAAGGTGCACTTGTTTTGATAAAGGCTCTGGGCTTCGCCAGCAGCCAGATAATAAAAGTTCCAAACGGCACCAGCGTATGATGGATATGATTGGTAATAGCCGCCATGCCCGCCGGATTATGATCAGCGGCGAGCGCAACATGGTAAATCACGCCCACCAGCCAAATCCAGACCGTTGCCCCGGTCAGCAGGCTGAAGGATCGCCAATGTCCGCGGATTGCGGCCATGATCAATATATAGCTGACAATGAAATTGGTCAGGATGGTGAAGAAACGCAAAAGCGCCCAAAAGGTCGAGAGATAAGACCCGGTGGACCCCGGGACAGGCTCGCGAATGGCGACCAGGATTAAGGTCGCTAAGATCGAACTTACGCCGACAAGGACGGCGGCTAACCGCATGGGTTTCGATAATTGGGGTTTGGATAAATCGGCCATGCCGTCATTTCTTAGACCGCGGCGTAAAAGGCAAGTCTATTTTGATTTGACCGAAACCATTTGCTCCCATTTGAGGCGTTTGCCCAATTGGGTCGATGACGAGATAGAGCGCGGGTCGCCGTGACCGACTGAGGTCAGGATATGGCTAGCATCAAATCCGCCTAAGGAAATGTCGTAAGTGGTCCAGCGGCCATCGATATAAGCCTGCGTCCATATATGGGGGAGAAAGACATTGCTGGCGCCGTGATACTCGGCGCGGGAATAGACCATGCCAGCGGCGACCCGGGTAGGAATGCCGGCGGCCCGTCCTAATGCCGCCAAAAGGAGGGCGTCCTCACCGCAATCTCCCTTACGGCGCTTGAGCGCCTCACTGGCGGAATAGTGACCCATAAAATCCGCGTCCTTGATGCGGTGGCGCGCAAAGCGCCCGAGCTGCACCATTTTCTCATGGGGCGTCTCCACATCGCGCACTTTGGCGGCTAGTTTTTGGATGTCCGGGTCGTCACTTTCCAGCCAAGCGGTTGGCTGTTTCCATTCTTCCAGAACCGCTGGGGAAAGCTTTTCATCCGGGCCGCAAGTCTTACAAATATCCAGCACTATAAAGTTGCCTGCACGGACGACTTTTTGCTCGCCCGATGTCGGCAGTTCAAAGGTGACATCATCCGCAAAACTAAACCGGTAACGAATATTGCCGTTTAACGCTGGCTTTAAAATTTTATGCGGCGACGGGATCATGGAACTGCGAATTACGCTGAAGGATTTGGTGCCCGACTTGGCCGATTTCTCATCTGCCTGGAGGTAGAGTATTTTTCGGTTGAGCAGATCCATTTCATAGGTGAGCATCTCGCCAGATGTTTTGTCCACATCAAACTGGTTGATGGTCAGTAGTCGATCGCCGTCATAGGTTTTGCGCACCAGAGACAAGACATGAGGCGCCGGGTTTTGTTTTGGGGCCGGTTCGACCGTCACGCGCTCTACGGTCATGGCCGAGAGGTTGAGATTGTCAAAGGACAGCTTGAGGTCGACGGAAAAATCCTGCGTTTTGATCAGGTGCGCTCCATTATCTATGGCGACATTGGCGGGCAGGGGGATTCGCTTTTGCACAACGCGTTTGCCTGTTTTTCTGACGATAATCCCAAAATCGCCGTCGCGCTCATAGCTCAGCGTACTTTTATAGCCTTTGTAGCCGCCTTCCCGTTCAATGCGGTCGATTTGGCCTGTTTCCATGTTCTTGAAATACCGGGCTTCGTTGACATAGACTCGCGCCTTGGACTCCTTTTCCCGGATCTTCATCTGCGAATAATTGTAGGATATTTTGTAGCCATCTTTGGTTTCGCTGCTGCGCGAGGTGTACCCGATATGGCGTCCATCATCGGTCACAATCTTCGACCAGACGGCGTCAGAAGCCGACACAGACATGGCGGGCGAAATCGCCAGCACGGCCCCCATTAATACCCGTCTTAACACGCCGGACTAGTCTTGTTTTTGGGCGATTTGGATGGAGTCAAGTTTCAGACTATCATCTGTCTCTTCCAGTCCGTTCAGCGCAAAACGCATTAAAGCCTCATCAGTATTGTCGACCTGGTCTTGAGTTTCCGGAATGTCGCTGAGATGTTGCTCAGCCTCCGTGTCGATCCACAAGGCTTCGCCCGGCTCGCGAATGCCGCCGATAATTATTTCGTCCCATTCACAGTAAAGGTCTTCATTATCTGCTGTGGGTTGAGCGGCATCTTGTGCCGCGGCCAGGCCAGGCAATGTCGCCAATGTCAGCGCTGCGCTCGCGGCGAGTTTTCGAACTGGGAGTTTGTAACGCACGCAAACCTCGCCCAAACAGTTGGACAGGAAAATCTGACGGTCTTCGGTGGACATATGGGTGAGATCAAACACATTCCTCTCGCACATGGCGCAAAAGTCATCAGCGAGGATTTCATCCAGCCGGTCCACATATAGACAGGGACTTTCAACTTTTGGAAACAGGCCCATTTTAATTCCTCCCGCTGGGTCGTTCTTCGTTTGTTTATTTTGCCGGAGTGATATCCGCCTGGGTCTCTTCAGTGTCTGCGATCTCAAGACCATTCAGGGCAAAGGCCAATAAAGCGGCGTCTTTATCCATATCTGTGTCCGGATCAGAAGCTTCCGGAAGTTCGGTCAAATATTTTTCCGCTTCTGTGTCGATTTTCAGAGCTTCGCCAGCTTCGCGAACAGCCCCAACAATGATCACATTTTCATCGTTAAAACCATATTGCAACTCGTCATCCGGTGGGGATGTTTCCTGAGCCAGGGCAGGATGCGACAGACCTATAGCCGCAATGGCCAGTCCGAGTAAAAATTTTTGAAGTGCCATGTCGTCCTCCCTGGCGATGATCTTAATGCGAGCGCCAGTTTTTTCACAAGGTCTCTTCGCACTTACAATTATGTCATAACATAACAATTAGCGTGTGTCCAGAAATTTGGCGCAAAAAGTTTAAAGCCTGATATTGTTGGGTCTGATACGGTCACGAAGGCGCTTATTTACCGGTGTTTCCACAAATCGGTACAAGGCAAAGGAAATGACATGTAGAACGACAAGTGAAAGCGGGACATAGATCAGCTTATTTTCGTTGTTAACACCCAAATTCACAATGAGAATAGCGGCGATCCAATGAGTCAGGAATATAGCGTAGGCGATATTCCCAAGTGGCTTTCCAACTTTTTCAACCATATTTGATTTTGCCGATATGTTAGACACGCTGACGATCGCCCAAATGAGATAGGCCGCCGCTAATGTATTGCCATACAGTCCGAAATGATGCGGCATAAAAAATATTGTAAATCCTAGGGCTTCGTGTGGGAAGTTCCATATGTGACTTGCGAATACCAAGTGGCCAAAGAAAACTATGGTCGAAATATACAAGTGGATTGGCGACAAATGCAGGCGGTTTTTCAAATGATAAACCAAAGCCCCCAAAGCAAATGCGATAGATGCACCAGCGATTGTTGAATATCGAAGATAAAACACTGAGTTTTCATTGACCTGATAAGCACAAATCAAAATAGAACAAAAAAGCCAAATTAGGACTATTCGCCAATCGCGACATAAAAATACCATGAGAGCATAGTAAACCAACTCAACTCTTAAACTCCAAGCTTGGGAAATGGTGAGTTTGGACTCCCAAAACGCAATAAGAGTAAAATTACCGATGAATTCGGTCGCCGATTGAGGTTGGTATGCGGCTTCGATGTCTTTGATTAAGGTTTCCAGTCCTAAATAGCCAACAATGAGGGCAATAGCCAGCGCCGCCCAATAGACAGGAAAAATTCGCAAAATTCGATTGAGCGCGTAACGCCAGCTATTTGCGAAACCCGTATAGACTTCTGATAATATCAGAGTCATCAAATAACCGCTGATTACATAGAAACCGAAAACGCCGTAAATACCCTGCCACCAAATGAGGTCATTCCAAAGATGGGACAGGGCGACCATCATCGCCAGAGCATATCTATAAATACCCAGCATGCATTGATCCTAAACCGCGATGAATTTCTCAAATTCACCGTGCGGTGCGATCTGCATCATCTCGTCCAGATGTTCGATACTTGTGATCGTGTAGGTGTCGGCAAAAATATCGCGCTCGATCTGTTCGTAATTATCTTCGAGCGCCGTGTTCTTGGGATCCAGATTTTTAACGACACCCAGGCCTTTGCGGTAAGGACCAATAAAAGTGTGAAAAATGCCGACCTCCAGATCAGGTCTATATTTGCGCAGGATCGGCGCGATTTTATAGACATCACCCGTCCAGGCATTGAAGCGCCGAGGCCGGTCGGCCATTTCCATTTGTTCCGGCAGAACATCATCAAACATGATCACTGCGCCTGGCTTGCAATATTTTTCCACATTGATGAAATCCCGGACCACATATTCGGCCAGATGCATGCCATCAATAAAAGCCAGATCAATACCGTTCTCGAACAGGCGCTGGGCTCGCTTTTTCAAATTGAAAAAATCATCACTTTTTTCTTTGAACAAACGCACACGCTGCGGAATAGGAATGGAAATTGAAAAGGCCGGGTCCACACCAATGGCCGGGCATTTGGCTTGCGCCATACTATAGCCTTGATCGACGCCAATCTCGAAATATAGATCCGGCTGGCGCACTTCGTGAAGACGCCGCAGGAAATTGAGATATTTCAGATCGCCAAAATCAATACCGTAATTTTTGGCGACCTCTGGCCCCATATGGCGGGGTTGTAGAGGTGGCCGCGCTTCTCTTTCATCCACGAGATCGCCGCGCACGAGTTTGGGATGAAAATTATTATCGACGCCGTTACGAGCCCGGTGAACATAAATATTGGACAATTGTTTCAGGATCTTTGTTTTTACCTGCCCATATTGTTTGGAGATCGTCGGAATGACATCCGTTGACCGGCGTTGAACCCCATACATCATGGGGCTGCGGACATTGGGCAGGGTCTCGACACCGGTGATCTGAGTATATTTTTCACGGTATTCCTGCACCATGATATCCCGTTCTTCCGGGCTTTTTCGGGTTGTCGTCCCATCATGATCTTGATGAAACGACCCTTCGCCCGGGAACATCACATAGGTATTGTCTTTGTGATTAGTCAGCCGGGTGAACATTTCCAGATTAGCGAAGCCCGCCCCAGCTTCATCAAAGCGCTCATCAAAGGCGCCGCACTCATCATAGACGACCCGGCGCGCGATCAGACAATTGCTTTCGATCGCGTCCGAGCGAGATTTTGAAATATTTTCGCCCGGGAACAATGCTTGTCTGAACAAGGCATATCCTTGCTCAGGCCAATTGAGGCGATTTAACCACCATGTTTCCCGATCCCAGGCATTTAGTTTGGGATTGAGGTTCTGGGAGACATTGCCAAAATAATATTGCGGGACATTGATTACCGGTCGAGCATAGAGCTGCGCGATGTCGCGAGTATTGCGAAATATGCCAGGTGAGAGAAGGTGGGCACCATCAATCATCAGACCGACCATGTTAAACTTGGCGTGTTTAATGGCCTGATTCAAAGCAAAGACAGGCGATGGCCGCCCCTCCGTCCGAATGATCTTGGAAACAAAAGGAAACCGCTTCTGTAGATTTTTAGGCAGAGGCTCAGTCGAACCATTATCGGCAATAATGACCTCGATTTTGTCTTTGGCGGCCCTTTGATATTTGGGCGCGCAAGACATCAAGGTGCGCTCGATATGTTTCGGGATGTTGTAATAGGCGATGATCAGAGTCAGGCCGTCAAACTTGTGGGGCCCCTTTGGAAATCCGCCATTGCGTAATTCTTCCAGATCTTGGGTAACATCATCACAGAGTTTTTGCGAGGCTATGTATTGCTCTTTGAGGGTTCGGGCCCGTTTTCGCGTGGCCTCGATTTCCTCTTCGAGCTCTTTTATTTTATCTTGATATTCGGAAATATGCTTCATGGCAGTGCCCTAGCGATTGTTCATGAATTCTGCAATGGGTTTTGTCGGCATAGCGCGGAATGATGGACATAGATTTTTTCATGAGATATAGTGCGCCCAACAAAGGATCGTCATGTTAAAACTTGATCAAAGAATTGCCGAAGCCCGGCAGAAATTTAAAAAAACCGGCCACACGCACCACCTGGTGCATGAACGAAACATGCGCGTCAATTTCGGCCAAAGGGTCGCACCGCCTCAAAGCCAGTACGAGAAAATCAAACCAGGTGATGTTCCAAATCCATTTCCCGGACTAAAAAATGATATTCCGGAAATGGAGTATAAAGATTTGACGTCTGACATTTTGACGGGCGCTATTATTCATCACGGGGCTTTGATTGTCCGTAACTTTTTCGGGAATGGCATTGTCGAGAATTTCAGAAAAGGCATTGATGAAACCTTTTACGAAAGTTCAAAACATTTTGCTTTGGATTTACAGGATAAACCGACTGAACCCATAGATGAGCGGTCGCCCTGGTTCCGTCGACAGCTCCCGGGTGAAAAATTGTTCGATCCCGGCAGTGTCGGATTTATGCTGATGACGGGCTCTGTTTGGACTTTTTTGTCACCAGCTGTTTGTCACGACCTTCTAAAGTCGTTCGAGGATGTCAATCTACGTGGCTTGTTGGATGAATATTTTGATGACCGTACGTGTCTGTCTTTCAATAAATCCGTTTTACGCCGTATGGATCCGTTGGGGCACCCTGCGGACTGGCATCAGGACGGCGCGTTTATGGATGAACACATAAAGAGCATAAATCTCTGGGTCGCATTATCAGATTGCGGAGCAGGCACAGATTGTCCCGGAATGGATTTCGTCCCCAAACGTCTCAACAAAATAATGCCGACGGGGATTAATAAAGCCAAATATGACTGGTCCGTTTCACACGAATCCGTTTCCGAGTGGTTTAAAGACTGTCCGCCAGTGACTCCCACTTATAAGGCCGGAGATGCCATTTTCTTTGATCATTATAATTTGCATGTCACTTCTTATTCTCCGGAATACACAAAACGAAGATATGCACTTGAGACCTGGTTTTTCGCGCAAAAACACGCGGCCAGTAATCAGTCGCCTATGTATTGGTGATCTTATTTACCTTAGCCAGCTAACGGAAATATTGGTATTAGCTTATGTGGGCTATCAGCGCCGAAAGGTATGAATCACTTTGCGCAAGGGGGCCGTGATTTTCCAGCTGGTTGAATTGGCATAATCGCGGGTTTCATTCCGGGCCCGTTCGGCCTCATCCCGCATCATGACAATCATATCGTCTTTGTGCTTGAGCTCATTTTTTATTTTTTGATTGTTCTGAACCTGAGCTGTGAGTTCCGTGTTTTGAGCTTTGGAAGTTTCGAGTTGAGTGAACAACCAATCGGCTTTGTCCCGCAGCTCGTCACATTGCTGCTTGAGCTGATCACGCTGTTGGCGCAGCTTTTTATTGTTCGCCGCTAATTCCATATTTTGATCCCGCAACTTCTTTATTTGCGGATGAGGTCTTTGCTCGGCCATTTGTCCCGACTTCCAAAAAATTCAGGGTCCTTTAGTCGGCAATTGGGATTGCCGCAAGAAAAAACCCCCGCCGAGGCGAGGGTTTAAATAAATAGGCTCAAATTAATTAGTGAGCAATAACCGCCAGCAGTAGAAGCGCGATGATGTTCGTAATCTTGATCATCGGGTTCACGGCTGGACCAGCTGTATCCTTATAGGGATCACCAACAGTGTCGCCGGTGACTGAAGCTTTGTGGGCTTCTGACCCTTTGCCGCCGTGGTGCCCGTCTTCGATATATTTCTTGGCATTGTCCCAAGCACCGCCGCCGGCTGTCATAGACAGGGCAACAAACAGACCTGTCACAATCACACCCATGAGCATAGCGCCCAGAGCGGTCACCGCTGCCGCGTTACCCGCTGTGTATTTTACAGCAACGAACAAGACGATTGGCGCCAGGATTGGTAGAAGCGAAGGCTTGATCATTTCCTTGATCGCGGCTCCGGTCAATAGATCAACCGCTTTGGCATAGTCAGGGCGTGATGTACCGGCCATGATGCCAGGATCGGCTTTGAACTGACGCCGAACTTCTTCGACAATGGCGCCTGCGGCGCGTCCCACAGACTGCATGGCCCAAGCGCCGAACAAGAACGGCAACATTCCGCCAATAAACAGGCCAACAATCACATAAGGATCCGTCAGGCTGAAGGTAAGATTGCCAAGCCCGTCAAAGAAGCTGTTAGGCTCTGCGATGGATGCAAAGTATTCGACATCTTTGTAATAGGCCGCGAACAGAACCAGCGCGCCGAGACCAGCAGAAGCAATGGCATAACCTTTGGTGACAGCCTTTGTGGTGTTACCAACAGCGTCAAGTGCGTCTGTAGTGTTTCGGACTTCAGGGTCCAGTTCTGCCATTTCAGCGATACCGCCGGCGTTATCGGTCACAGGACCAAATGCGTCCAGCGCAACGATCATACCAGCGACGCCGAGCATGGCTGTTACCGCAATGGCGATGCCGTAAAGACCGGCCAATGAGAACGTTGCAATAATACCAAAAACGATAATCAGCACAGGAATTGCTGTCGCTTCCATAGAGACCGCAAGGCCCTGGATAACATTTGTGCCGTGTCCGGACTCAGAGGCCGCAGCCACTGATTTCACAGGGCGGTAATTCACGCCTGTATAATATTCAGTGATCACAACGATCGCGCCTGTAATGATCAGACCGATAATTGAGCAGTATAACAGATTCATGCCTGTCAGAGCCGTACTACCGTTTTTAGCCGTTTCAGCAATCTCGCCAAACCCGATCATTTGGTGCGTCACAACAGCAATCGCAGCAGCTGACAAGACGCCAGTTGCGATAAGGCCTTTATAAAGCGCGCCCATGACATTGGTGGAGCCTTTGCCCAAGCGGACAAAGTAAGTGCCGATAATGGATGTCACGATACACGCGGCTGCAATCGCCATTGGATAAAGCGCAAGTGTTCCGGCTGCGCCAAACATAATGGACCCAAGAACCATGGTGGCCGCAATGGTCACAACATAGGTCTCAAAAAGGTCAGCGGCCATACCGGCACAGTCACCCACATTATCACCAACATTATCGGCAATCGTTGCCGGGTTACGCGGATCATCTTCCGGGATACCGGCTTCAACTTTACCAACCAAGTCACCGCCAACGTCAGCACCTTTAGTAAAGATACCACCGCCCAGACGAGCAAACACAGAGATAAGTGACGCGCCGAGTGATAGAGATACAAGACCGTCAATAACCCCGCGTGCGTCCGCGCCCATAGGGCCGGTCAAAACATAATAATAGACGGCAAGACCTAGAAGCGCCAAGCCAGCCACAAGCATGCCTGTGATCGCGCCGGCTTTAAAGGCGACGTTTAGGCCAGAACCGAGACTTGTACGGGAGGCTTCTGTTGTTCGCACATTGGCCTGAACAGAAACCAGCATGCCCACATATCCGGCAACACCGGACAGGACAGCACCGATCACAAACCCGACG
>CALDSY010000147.1 GCA_937924355.1 uncultured Caulobacterales bacterium | reverse complement strand
GAAGAACTGGCTGGCCTTAAGCGTGTGAACGCCGACTACCGCGCAAAAGGAAAAATGCCCATGTTTTTCTCTTCCATGCTTGATCGTCTCGCGCCAATGCCGGGCGTTCTGAGCTATCAGGAAGACAAAATTATCGACGTGCGCACGGGACAGCCCGTCGAATAGACCAAACCCATTTGGCAGTGCATTGGCCATTGCGTGCATTGCCTCGCCTATAAAACGTCTATAAGGTCCGTCATACAATAAATGACGGCAAAGCCGCGTAGGAGCATGGGTGGAAACACTGTTTTTAAAATCTGAGGACTTGTCGAAGCGCGGTCAAAAACGCATTCGTCGCGGGCTCTTTCAAGCCTTTCTCGAAGCTGCCAAGACCCATGGCGCGGACAAAAAAATCCTGACCGATGGCGATGGTCGGGAACTGACCTATGGCGAAATTCGCCGCGCCGCTTTTGCGCTCTCCGTACCGATCAGCAATATGACCGAACCGGACGAAACCGTGGGTATTCTCTTGCCGACGGGCGCGGGCGCCGTGATCGCTTTTCTGGCGGTGCATGCGGCTGGCCGAACACCCGCCATGATGAATTTTACAGCCGGTGTGAAAAACCTGAAAGCCGCCGCCAATACGGCCCCGTTCAAGACCGTTTTGACGGCCCATAAATTTATCGAGCTAGGCGGCCTGGCCTCGCTCATCTCTGATCTCTCAGATGCCATGACCTTTGCCTATCTGGAAGACATGCGCGAGGAAATCGGCCTGAAAGGCAAGATACGCGCCGTGTTAGGCCCGGCGCTACCGAGCCTGTTCGCGCCCAAAATTCACCCCGATGATACGGGCGTCATTCTGTTTACATCCGGCACAGAAGGCGCGCCCAAAGGGGTCGTGCTGTCCCACGCCAATATTCTGGCCAATGTGGAACAAATCGGCGAGCATGTTGAAATCCTGCCTACGGACGTATTTTTCAATCCTCTGCCGACATTTCATTGTTATGGTTTGACGGCCGGAACGCTTTGGCCCGTATATAGCGGCATGCCGGTTGTTTTACATCCGTCCCCGCTCCAGACAAAAACCATTGCCAAGCGGATATTCAAAACTCGCTCCAGCGTCCTGTTTGCGACGGATACCTTTCTTCAGCAATATATGCGGGCCAGCGCAGATGGCGGCCTGAACTCACTCCGGATTGCTGTGTGCGGCGCCGAACGCGTCCGGGAAGAAACACGAAAAACAGCTGAGAACCGCTTTTCATTCGAAGTGCTTGAAGGATACGGCGTCACGGAATGCGCGCCAGTCCTAGCCGCCAATCAACCCGGTGATATACGCGCGGGCACGATCGGGAAAATGCTCCCCGGCATCGAAAGCAAACTGGAACCGGTCGAAGGTTTGTCCGACGGAGGCTGTCTCTGGGTAAAAGGCCCCAACATTATGAAAGGCTATATCCGGTCTGATAACCCTGGTCATATCGATCCGCTCCCGGATGGCTGGCATAATACGGGGGACGTCGTCTCCGTTGATGATGAAGGCTATTACGTTATCCGAGGACGCATCAAACGCTTTGCCAAAATTGGCGGGGAAATGGTTTCTCTCACGGTTGTTGAAAACTGTGCCTCGGCCGTGTGGCCGGAGTTCATGCATGCGGCCGCGATTGTCCCGGACAAGCGCAAGGGCGAACAAATCATTCTCATCAGCGAGCATCCAGATCCGAAACGCCATGAGCTGCTCGCCTGGGCGCAAACCCACGGCGTGCCTGAAATATCTGTTCCCAAGAAAATTGTATCCGTTGAAAGCCTACCGGTTTTGGGGACGGGAAAAATGGATTACGTGTCGGTCACGAAAATCGCCAAAGACGCTATGGGCATCGACGCCTAGATCGTTTTACGACTTATCTTTGTCCAATAGATTGTCGAGGCGCATGGCAATGTCGTCCGTATCGACACCGACGTCTGCATCCGGCAGGCTCTCATCAATGTCAGGCATAACGCCCGATTCTGTTTCGATAATTCGGGACGCATCAGCCACGGCAGATGCCGCTGTTGCAACTTGGGCAACCTTCACAACCGATTGTCGGGCGGCGCCGCTTTCAAATCTCGGGTGGATCAGCTCTCCGGCCTCCCCATAAGAGTAAACCAGTCGCCGCCAATCCTGCGCCGAATAATCAAAAGCGTCCCCTTCTGGATCCAAATCGGACCAGTCCGGCTCAGCCGGTGCCGTTCCGGCGCGTAATGCCCAGACTTTGGCATCGGATTCATTTGATAACAAAGTCTCTGCCTCGGCAGCTAACAGGCACAAGCGGGCGGAGGGGTCGCCATCACTAATCAGCGGCGATAGTGTTGACCAGGCCGTCACGGCGTCCCCAGCACGCAGATTTTCTTCCACCTGCAACAGAATGGACTCGCGGTGATCCGGATTATTTTTGATAAATGCGCGCACTTTTTTGTCCCGCTCCTTATCGGTTTTATCCTTAAGGAGGTCCAGAAAAGCCGCTGACAGAGCCGGATGCGGGGCTCGAGACCAGGCCTTCTCGAGAACAGAAATAGCTTTGCGCTCATCGCCCGAT
Organism: uncultured Caulobacterales bacterium; assembly: GCA_937924355.1. GTDB lineage: Bacteria > Pseudomonadota > Alphaproteobacteria > Caulobacterales > Maricaulaceae > JACOMS01. The sequence continues at coordinate 9,670 of CALDSY010000147.1, read as the reverse complement.
TTACCCAAAAGCCGCGATGCCAGGGCGGCGGCCGGTGAAAAATCTGGCGATGATTGTAGAGCGCTCAACGCCAGTTCAGCCGCCCCGTCCACTTGTCCATCATCTTCGAGCTGTGTGGCCATAGCCGTATCCAAAACGGCCTTGCGGCGACGCGCAATGTCTTTGTCTACATGTTTACGATTAAGGCCAGTTTCCAATGTGTCCAAGGCCTCTTTCCATCGGAAGTCAGACATCTGGGCCTGAAAAAGAATATCAAAGGCCCAGCGCGCATTTTTGTTTTCTTTGTACTCCGCGCCGGCATGTTCAATGGCGCTGGCAAGATTGCCCGTGCCGAGATATTGCTGAGCAAGGCCCCGACGACCGGCGGACTCGGTTCGCTTGTCTTTTAGCAAAGCCTGATATTGCGAGATGGCCTCTGATGAATCGCCACTGGCATCGGCCGCCTGAGCGGAAATCATACGTCCAAGAGCTTCCGAGTTAACCAGCTTGCGGACTTTTTCCGCCCGTTTACGGGCCTTGTCCGCATCCCCTTCGGAACCCGCAATTAAGGCCTCTTCCATGGCTTCGAGCGCCTGCGCTCGGCGGCGTAAACCCACACCGGATTTCAATCGCCCGGGAATGCGAACGAGCCACCCAGCTAGGCTCCATAGCATTAATAAGCCAATGGTTCCCAATATCAGTAGGACAATAGCGCGGCGCCACCCCATGGTCACATCGCCAAAATTAAAAATTCCCGGCGCCCCCTCAGATACGACGCGCAGTGTGCTGTCGTCCCCAACGTAAAGAAGAATACCAGCCAGAATGGCGACAAAAATCAAAATGGCTATCAGGTAGTTTCGCATGTCTGTTTGTCTTTCTGGCGCTATTCGCCCTGATCAAATTGTAGCAGCCAATTGTCGATAACCGGCTTGGCTTCACTTGGCAGATAGGACACTTCTTTTTGAATGGCGTCAATATTGCCGCGCTCAACAAGTATTTCGATCTGGTCCAAACGTTCAACCACATCTGCATCGACGACCCGAACTTCATCTCCGAGCAATCCGGACATCCAGCTACCAGATTTCTCGGACTTACCCGTAATCGCGTCCATAACAGCCTCGCGCGGGAAAGGCGGAATCAAAACCGGCGGTTTCTCAAAATCTGTTTCGAGAGCGTCAACTTGGTCCCTGACGGATTTAAGCTGAGTAACAGTGACAAATCGCCTGCTCTGCTGGGTCATTCGGGATTCTAATGCCGCGATTGTTTTTCGCAAATCCGCGATGTCTTGGCTGAATGCAGCGCTCTCAGCAAGGCTAGCTTTATCGCTCTGTGTTCCATCGGGTTTCGAGGGTAAAGCTTCACCGCCGTCATTGGGTTCCTTTTGGATCGGGATTTCGCTTTGGATCGGTTGGGATGTTGGCACCTGTTTCTCAAGGGCGACGAGACGGGTCTCAATATCCTCAAACAGTGGCATGAGATCCTCGCCAAACGCGGCAAGATCGCTTGTGTCCGCTGTCTCTTCTGATCCACTCGAATCCAAAGTCTTGTTTGAGAGGGTCTTTTGCTTTGTCTCGAGCTTTGTCGTCCGTGTTTTTAATCTGTCCACCATGGATTGAAGCGATTGTAATTCTGCTTTGAGTTCGGCTTTGAGTTCGGCGGGCACCTCTGAACTGACAGACTGTTTTGGCGGCGCAAATGTAGAGCCTAGCCAGGCACCGCCGGTCATACCCAAAATGGTCGCAATCCCTGAACACATTAACACGAATGGAATGCCAACGGCCTTGGCTGTATCTGAAGCGGCTTTTTTCGCGGGTCGCTTTCGGGCCGGTTTAGGGTCCGGTGGGCGTTTATCTTCGGGGCTCTCGGTCATGATTGGGATATGAGGATTGTTACAAGTCGATTCAAGGCAAAACGGCAGCAATCATGCGCGCTTCATTGGGTCTGTCCGACACAATTCGGCGATTGATATATCGTCCGTCCAGCATCTTGTCGGCTTGTGCGCTGATTGAAATTGTCCGGGCCTGTTTAAACACGCCCGCATAACGCCGGACGGCGTGGGCCGCCATAGGCGAATAAAGCGCAATATGCGTGATATCGCCAGCCTGGCTGAGATCGACCGGCGCGATAATTTCATTCTGATAATAAATATCCCGGCGGGTCTTATATCCGCGATTGGCCAGATTGCGGGCAATATCCAGACGCGCAAATGAGCCAGAGGCATAGACAAAGGCTTTTTGGGTATTGGGATCATAAATTTTCTGCACAAGCGCCAGCAGGTCCTGGGCATTGCCTTCGGCCGATAAAACGTCATCAAATCCCATTTGCCGGGCCAATTTGGCGCTGGCATTGCCAACCGTCATCACTGGCCAGTCTCGGCGATCTGTGAGCTGACCCAATATCCGTAGACTATTTTGCGAGGTGATTAACAGAACAGCATCATCCGGCAAAGGCTCAGGCATTTCGCGGGCAATGGCGATGGATACAAGGGGCTGGATGAAACAATCAAAGCCGGCCCGTTCCCAGGCCGCCTTACTGCGCGCAACGCCCGGCGCCGCCCGTGTTATCCAAACCCTGCCTTTGCTCATGTGTTGTTCCTCATGTATACGCCATTTCGACTTTGACGGCGCGGCCCATTTCCAGACCGAGCCGCGCGGCATTTTCTAATGTCGCCTTGTGAATAAATCCATCTTTTCGCCAGCGCCATCGGCCATCTTCGGATAGTTGTTCGCCTGACAATTTCAAATGTCCGTTTGCGATCGTCGCTAGCGCCGCGATAGGTGTCCGGCAAGACCCGTCCAGCGCCCGGAGAAAAGCCCGTTCCGCCGTAATTGCGATCAATGTTTCCGGATGATTGAGCGGCCCGGCGAAGTCCGCCGCAAAACTATTTTGGTCCATAAGCTCAATTCCGATGGCGCCTTGTGCCGGCGCGCTCAACATATCATCCGGCTCTATAATCTGGGTAGCCACGCCCGGTTGTCCCAGCCGTTTCAATCCGGCAAAGGCCAAGAAAGTCGCATCACAATCTCCGGCATTTAGTTTTTTCAGACGCGTGCCGACATTGCCTCTGAGCAGACTAAAACGCACATCTGGCCGAATGGCGGCTATTTGCGCCCGCCGGCGTAGCGAAGCTGTTCCGATGTTTGCCCCGTCCGGCAGATCAGCAATGGAGGCAAATTTCGGAGAGATAAAAGCGTCTCTGGGGTCTTCACGTTCCAAAACCGCTCCAATCTTGTGGCCCGATTGCAGAACCGTCGGCACATCCTTCATGGAATGCACAGCAATATCAATTGCGCCTTGCTCCAGTGCCACTTCCAATTCTTTGGTAAAAAGACCTTTGCCGCCAAATTGTGATAGCTCGCCTTTGAGCTTATCACCGGATGTTGTGAACGTCACAATTGGGAAATCTCTTTCCGGGGAGACACTATAATGGCGCTTCGCTAACAGGCTTTGTACCAGGCGTGCCTGATAGAGGGCCAGAGGCGACCCACGGGTTCCAATTTTCAAAGGCCGTTGCATGGTAGGCATTCTCACGTTATCGACGCTCCGCAATTGCCGGAAATTGAATGAACATGCAAGACAAGGCCCCGATCATATTGGGAATAGAATCCAGCTGTGATGAAACGGCGGCCGCCATGCTCACGCGTGGCCCCGACGGTGAACCTGTTGTTCTATCATCCATCATCGCGTCACAGGACGAAGAACACCGTCCGTTTGGGGGGGTCGTGCCAGAAATCGCTGCCCGCGCTCACGTAAAGAAAATCGATCATGTTATCGATCAGGCGATCCGCGCCTCGGGCAAGTCTTATGGTGATATTGATGCCGTTGCCGCCACCTCAGGGCCTGGCCTGATCGGCGGCGTGATATCTGGGCTTTTATCGGCCAAAGGCCTTTCGATGTCCTTGGGTAAGCCGCTCATTGCCGTCAATCATCTCGAAGGCCATGCCTTATCCCCGCGACTGGCCGCGCCTTGCGCTTTTCCTTATCTTCTATTGCTGGTGTCGGGTGGGCATACGCAGCTGCTCGCCGTGCGTGGCCTAGGTCAGTATGAACGACTGGGGAGCACCGTTGATGATGCCGCCGGCGAAGCCTTTGATAAAACCGCAAAAGTGATGGCCCTGGGTTTCCCTGGCGGTCCAGCCGTCGAGAGACTGGCCGTAAAAGGGGACCCCAAAGCCGTAAAGCTGCCGCGGCCCTTTGCCAAAACAGATCATGCTAATTTTTCTTTTGCCGGATTGAAAACAGCCGTCGCCCGCGCCTTTGACGCCAGTGACAAATCAGATAAAGCCAAGGCGGACATCGCCGCCAGCTTCCAGATGGCCGTTTGTGATGTTCTCGCCGACCGGACGGCCAATGCCATGAAACTGTTTACGGCGAATACGGATGGAAACAGCCCGCATCGGTTTGTCGTTGCAGGCGGCGTGGCCGCCAATAAGGCTATTCGTAAGTCTCTTGAAACCCTCTGCGCCAAAAATGGGTTTACCCTCACCGCACCGCCTATGAAGTTTTGTACAGATAACGCCGCGATGATTGCGCTGGCAGGATTGGAACACTACATAAGAGGGAGCTTCGCTGAATTGGATGTTGCGGCGCGCCCCCGCTGGCCACTCGACAGTGCGGCGGCCGCAGCGAACCCGGCCAGCGGTTTCGGTAAGAGAGGACCAAAATCTTGAGTTCAGACTATCAAAAATTTGGCGTCATCGGTGCCGGGGCCTGGGGGACCGCCCTGGCCCAAACATTGGCAGCAACCGGCAGAGACGTCACGCTTTGGGCCTTTGAGCCCGATGTGGTCAACGCCATTAATACCGATCATGAAAACAAAACCTACCTGCCCGGTGCGCCATTACATCCATCCATACGGGCGACACAAGATTTATCTGAACTGGCAAATTCCGAAGCGGTCTTGGTGGTTACCCCCGCCCAACATATGCGCGGGACTCTCGCCAATTTTGTGCCACACGTCCAAGAGGGACTGCCGATCGTTTTGTGTTCAAAAGGGATCGAGATCAGCTCAGGCAAATTCATGAGCGAAGTCCTGGAAGACATTTGCCCCCAAGCAATTACAGCCGTTCTCTCGGGCCCCAGCTTTGCGGCTGATGTGGTCAAAGGGCTCCCGACTGCGGTTACTCTGGCCTGCGAGGATTGGGAGGTCGGCGGAAAGCTGATCTCTGCCATCGCCGCACCAACCTTCCGCCCTTACTATTCGCCTGATGTTTTAGGCGCTGAAATTGGCGGGGCCGTCAAAAATGTCCTCGCAATTGTCTGTGGTCTGGTTTTAGGCAACGGCCTGGGTCGCTCAGCCCACGCTGCCATTATCGCGCGCGGATTTGCAGAAATGACCCGGCTGGGTACGGCGCTTGGCTGCAAACCCGAAACTCTGACCGGGCTTTGCGGGCTGGGTGATCTAGTCCTGACGTGTTCATCAGAACAATCTCGCAATATGTCCTTCGGCATGGCGCTGGGCAAAGGTCAAAGTTTTGATGACTATATGCGCGATAAAAAGGTCGTGGTCGAAGGCGCTGCGACCGCACCAGCGCTCAAAGCCCTGTCACTGGCCAAAGGGGTAGAAATGCCGATCTGTAACGCCCTGGCAAATATTCTGGACGGAAGTGAGGATGTGAATGCGGTGATCGAACGTCTTCTCGCCCGCGAACATAAAACGGAAATACTCTCATGAAATTTATCATCTATACCGAAGACAAACCCGATAGCCTTCACATCCGCCAAGCCAATCGGGACGCCCATCTGGCGTGGTTAAAATCCGAAAATGCGCAAGTCACGCTTCTCACAGCCGGACCATGGCTAGATGATGAGGGCGTGATGCGTGGCTCCATGCTGATCGTCGAAGCGGATAGCAAATCCGTCGTTGAAAACTGGCTCGAAGACGACCCTTATAAAAAGGCGGGTCTGCCCGGCAATGTCATGGTGAAAGCATTTGTCTGGGCCATCGGCAGCCCAGACAGCAAACCTGTTTAGATCGGCGGCGCAACCAAAAGCGCTGGCTCAGATGGCTTGTAGTTTTTCGGCGCAAAGCGATAAAACACATGGCTTCCGACCTGGCGGGTCATACGCATGGTTTGGGACCATTTGGGATTGACCTGAAGCGTATGATAATGGGTCGCGTAATTGGTCAGGGGGGTATGTCCGCCGGACATGACAAAGTTTGCCGTCTCGACCGACCTGTCCCACGCCTTGCCATTTGGCGCGATTTCCTTGGAGCCGTCACAAGTATAAGTAAACTGACAACCGGTTGAGCGCTCAGATCCTTCATAGACAACGTCACAGATTGTGTCTGGGAAATGCTTATTCTTAACCCGGTTCAAAATCACTTCGGCCACAGCCCGTTGCCCTGACTTTGTTTCCGACCGCGCCTCATAATAAATAGCTTCGGCTAAACAATATGATTGGGCCGCCAAATCCAGTTTTTCATGGCTGTCCGGGGTACTCATTCCTGAGAGGGATACAAAATCGGCGGATTGCGAATCAATCCAGTAGGTCAGATTTTCGCGCGCATCACTGTCTACAAACGCCTCCAATGCCTCAAAACGGGCCTTGGACTGCGCCTCAAGCTGCTGATTTTCAGCGCTTTTCGCTATTTGGGGGAATGTGGACGCAGCTAGTACAAAAGCTGAAATCACAGTGGCCCAAGCGGTGATATGTATACCATTTCTGGTCATGACGGCGCGGTCTATAGACATAGTCCCTGATTTACAAGTCTCTTTTCACGGCGTTAGAATGAGCATTCTAATGCAGCTCACCGTGATATTGGGCACGTATTGATAAAATCAAGGTTAAGATTAGATTACCATGCGGTAACAATTTCAGATAGAAACTAGTCGTCCAGTGCTGCCTGCGCGGCTGCCAAGCGCGCTATCGGCACGCGATATGGCGAGCAGGAGACATAATTCAGGCCGGTTTTATGGCAGAAATCGATAGAAGCAGGATCGCCGCCATGTTCGCCGCAAATGCCAATTTTGATATCCGGTTTCACGGCGCGGCCGCGCTCTTTGGCGATTGCGATCAGATCCCCGACGCCGTCTTTATCCAGAGTCACAAACGGGTCCTTATCCATAATGCCTTGCGCCACATAGTCCGGCAGGAACTTGCCAGCATCGTCGCGTGACAAGCCAAAGGTCGTCTGTGTCAGGTCATTGGTCCCGAAAGAGAAGAAGGCAGCATGCTCGGCGATATCCCCTGCTCTCAGGGCAGCGCGGGGCAGCTCAATCATTGTGCCAACCGTATATTCAACACCGCCAACGTCTTCAGAAACCCGGTCTATAGCGTCTTTCAGGATTTCCAGTTCCTTGGCCGACGAGACCAGAGGAATCATAATCTCGGCGACAGGCGCCTTGCCGGTTTCGCCTTCCACAATCTTTTGAGCTTCAAAAATGGCTCGGGCCTGCATTTCGTAAATCTCGGGATAGGATATGCCCAAACGGCAGCCCCGGTGGCCGAGCATTGGATTGCTCTCATGGAGATCACGGGCGCGCGCCATTAATTCAGATGTGGGAAGACCGGTGGCGGCGGCGACGTTTTCAATGTCAGCCTCTGTATGCGGCAGGAACTCATGAAGCGGCGGATCCAGCAGACGGATCGTACAGGGGCGATCTTCCATGATACGGAATATGGCCGCAAAATCTTCACGCTGGACCGGCAAAATCTTGGCCAAAGCCTCTTCGCGTCCTTCCCGGTTAGTGGCCAGGATCATTTCCCGGAAATACCCCAGACGGTCCGCTTCAAAGAACATATGCTCCGTGCGGCACAATCCAATGCCTTCGGCGCCAAATTCGACGGCGGTTTTCACATCCGTCGGCGTTTCCGCATTGGTGCGGACTTCTAGGGTGCGGTATTCATCGGCCCAAGCCATGACCTTGGCAAAGTTTCCAGACAGCTCAGGCTGGATCATATCGACTTCGCCGAAAAAGACCTGACCTGTCGCCCCGTCAACAGTGACGACGTCGCCCTTATTAATGACCCGCCCGGCAACTGAAAAACTTTCAGCCTCATAATCGATACGGATGTCTCCGGCGCCAGAGACGCAAGGTGTGCCCATGCCGCGCGCCACAACGGCGGCGTGAGATGTCATCCCGCCTCGAGCCGTAACGATGGCCTCTGCGGCGTGCATGCCGTGAATATCTTCCGGGCTGGTTTCAATGCGGACCAGAATGACTTTTTTACCGGCTTTTGAGAGGTTTTCAGCGTCGTCCGAGCTGAAAACCACCTCGCCAATCGCCGCGCCCGGTGAGGCCGGCAGGCCCATCGCCACCAGATCACGCGGCGCGTTCGGGTCGAGTGTTGGGTGCAAAAGCTGATCCAAGGACATAGGATCAACGCGCTTGATCGCTTCTTCTTTGCTGATCTGACCTGCTTCGGCCATTTCGACGGCGATACGCATAGCGGCTTTGGCCGTCCGTTTGCCGGTCCGGGTCTGGAGAAGCCAGAGGTCACCCTGTTCTACTGTAAACTCGATATCCTGCATGTCTCGATAGTGAGATTCCAGCTTTTCGAAGGTTCCGGCCAGTTCTTTGTAAACCTTCGGAAGTGCCTCTTCCATAGACGGATTGGTTTCGCCCATTTCCTCACGGGCGACTTTGGTCAGAGTCTGAGGCGTACGGATACCGGCCACCACATCTTCGCCTTGGGCATTGATCAGAAACTCACCGTAATATTTATTCTCGCCCGTCGACGGATCGCGGGTAAAGGCCACGCCCGTGGCAGAGGTCTCGCCCATATTGCCAAAGACCATGGCCTGGACATTGACGGCAGTACCCCATTTGGCGGAGATGTCATTGAGCCTGCGATAAACAATGGCCCGTTCATTCATCCAAGAACCAAAGACCGCATCAATGGCGCCCCAGAGCTGATCCTTAGGGTCTTGCGGGAAGTCACGGCCGAGATCATTGCGCACGACCTCTTTGAACCCTTCAATGACCTTGGCCCAGTCATCGGCCGACATCTCCGTATCCAGAAAATAGCCCTGAAAGTCTTTGTGTTGTTCGATTATGTCTTCGAAATTGTGATGGTGAACGCCCAGGACCACATCGGAATACATAGTGATGAAACGCCGATAGCTATCGAGCGCAAAACGGCGATCTCCAGACAGTTCGGCCAAACCCTGAACCGTTTCGTCATTGAGGCCCAGATTAAGCACTGTATCCATCATGCCCGGCATAGAGGCCCGGGCGCCAGACCGAACAGAGACCAAAAGCGGATTAGACGCATCGCCAAAGATCTTGCCCGTGATTTTTTCAATATGAGAGAGCCCGCTCAAAACCTGTTCTGTGAGGTTATCCGGATAAGTTTTGTCGTTGTCATAATAAGACGTGCAAACGTCGGTGGTCATGGTGAAGCCGGGCGGGACCGGGAGACCCAGAGAGGCCATCTCGGCCAGATTAGCCCCCTTGCCACCCAATAGATTTTTCATGGAAGTGTCGCCGTCGGCGTTACCCCCACCAAAGGCATAGACCCATTTTGTCATTCTTATCACCTGTTACGGCGCGAAAAGGCGTTTTCGCGTTTAACCCTCAATCGCCTCGAAATCAGCGATACGACCTGCCGTATCACGAATTTCTTTCAAAAGTCTAAGCCGATTTTCGCGCTCAGCGGGAACTTCTGCGTTCACCGTCACCTCATCAAAGAAAATATCTATAGGTTTTCGCAACACTGACAGCGCTGACATAGCCTTTGAATAGGC
>CALDSY010000146.1 GCA_937924355.1 uncultured Caulobacterales bacterium | reverse complement strand
CGGTAGAGATTGGCCTTGGTCATGGCCATGCCGGACAGCACCCGCAGAGTTTTGTTTTTGGAGGTGGATAGGTTCATGTCCACATCCAGATTTTTTCCGGCTTCCCAATCTTTGGCGATATGGGGATTAAAGCCGAGCGCTCTCGCGATACCAACGATCTCGACTGCGCCGCTATCCATGGCCAATTCTGCCGTTGCGTGTTTGGTGATGCCGCCGGTCACCATGAGCGGCATGTTCGCCGCGGATTGAATGATCTTGGCAAATTCGATAAAATAAATTTCACGTAAGAGCGTCGAAGACGGATTGTCCTCTTCGGCGGCCCCGGCCATGGCGGCGCTCTCATAAGACCCTCCAGAGAGCTCCACATAATCCACATCTTCGGCGTTCAGCCATTCGACCACACGCTTGGCGTCATTTTCATCATAGCCGCCTTTTTGAAAGTCCGCAGAGTTCAGCTTGACCGCAACGCCAAAGCCGTCTGATGTGCGGGCATTCACGGCGCGAACAATTTCCAGCAAGAAGCGCGCGCGGTTTTCCAGTGGCCCGCCCCACTTATCATCCCGCAGATTGGAGAGAGGTGACAAGAATTGCGCGACCAGATAGCCATGGGCCGAATGGATTTGTACGCCGTCAAAGCCGCAAGCCTCCGCCGCTTCGGCCGTGTCGGCGAAACGGGTGATCATGGCCTCGACCTCTTCTCCGGTCAGAGCGCGCGCATCTGTGAACATTTTTGCCGCCGGGCCTTCCATGTTCAGTTTCGTAGCTGAGGCCGAGACAACATCTGTCCCCATGGCCGCATAGACCTGCCGGCCCGGGTGACTGATTTGCATATAGAGCGCTGCGCCGCCGGATTTGCCCGCGGCCGCCCAGTCTTCAAACCGCTGGCGCACAGCCGGGTCAGCGAGCGTTTCCTTGCCCAGATAGACGCCGCCCGGGCCGGTCATGGCGTCCGGCGCAACCATCACATTCCCGGTGATGATCATGCCCAGACCGCCATCGGCCCAGTGTTTGTAAAGATTGACCAAATCTTGGCCAGGGATTTGACCATACTCAGCCATGTTCTCTTCCATGGCCGCTTTGGCGATCCGGTTTGGCATCGTAACGCCGCTGGTCATTGTGAGCGGCGTGAATAATTTGCTCATGATCTTCCCCAATATTCTTTTTAAGAGTTATCTTTTTTAAAGACAATTTTCTATTGCCATACAGGGATAATATAGCGCGCGCCAGTTCAAACCCAGTCCGGGGGAAATTCATATTTGAATTGCGACGGGGCTGTTTCCCTGTCAGGTTCCGCCTATGATTTCCATCATAGGCATACCGCTGGATTATAATTCCTCCCATGAGCGCGGACCGGCAGAAGCGCCGGACAAAATCCGGGCGGCCCTGAGCAGCGGGTCCATGAACACATGTGCGGAGAATATGTTTGATGTGGCCGATAAGGCCAAGGTAGAGGATTTGGGCAATATTGAGATTGACGGCGAGGCGGATGGTTTTGCCAGTATTCAAGGATATTTGGACGGCGTCCTAGCCAAAGGCCATAAACCGCTTTTACTGGGCGGGGATCATTCGGTGACTTACCCCATTCTAAAAGCCCTATGCGAACATCACGCCCCGCCGACTATCGTCCATTTTGACGCCCACCCCGATCTCTATGATGATTTTGAGGGCAATCCCCATTCTCACGCTTCGCCTTTCGCGCGGATCATGGAAAAGGGTCTGGCCAATCGCCTCATCCAAATTGGTATCCGCACCATCAACCCACATCAGCGCGACCAGATCGCCCGCTTTGGCGTCGAGGTGATCGAAGCCAAAGATTTCAGTCTCGATGCTTTCAAAGCGCTCAATGTCCAAGGCCCGGTCTACATCTCGCTGGATCTGGACGGGCTCGACCCGGCCTTTGCGCCCGGTGTTTCCCATTTTGAGCCCGGCGGCCTGTCGACCCGGGACGTTCTCTCGGTCATCCAGTCGATCCAAGGCCCGGTTATCGGCGCGGATATTGTGGAATATAACCCCCGCAAAGACGTGAACGACATGACCGCCTATGTGGCCGCGAAAATCCTAAAAGAGCTCGCGGCGGTTATGGGGTGATCGCCACCCGCCTCATAGTCAGATTGATGCGCCCGCCTTTGGGCACGAGCGCGCTTTCGCCGTAGAAAATCTTTGAGACCGAGTGATAGCAAAAGCGGCTTTCACCCGCCATGACCACAACATCACCGGAGAAGAGCTTTATCCCTTTCGTCGGTCCGCCGCGTTTGGGACCTCCGATCCGAAACAATGCCGGGTCGCCCAGCGAGATCGACACGACGGGGGCCTTCGCGGCCTGCTCGTCATTGTCGATATGCGCGCCCATTTTCGAGCCTTCCCGGTACCAGTTGATCAGACAAGCTTCGGGCTGCACCGGATAATCTGTGACCTCATCCCAGAGGTTGGTCAGCAGTTTTGGCATAGCGGGCCAGGGCTTGTCCGTAACAGGATGCACCGGGTCATAGCGGTAACCGCGGTCTTTGTCGGTCACCCAGCCAAGCGTGCCAAAATTGCTCATGACAACCGACATGGGCGTTCCCGTGCGCGGCATACGGGGCACAAAGAACGGGGCCTGTTTCACGCCCGAGCGCACTGCGTCGATGAGCTCAGCCTGCTGCGCCGCATCGAAATAGAGCGGGTAATGGGCGAAACCTTGCGGGAAACCTGACTCCATTATTAGGGGGCCTTCTCACAGAAAAAGGCGAGCACATCTTCAATCTTGTCAAATTCATGCAGACCGGGATGATGACCGGTTTTTTCAAAATACCATTCTATATAATCCCGAGAATGATCACAGTTTCTGGTGAGAAAATAACGCGGCGCTTCGCCATTGGGTGCGGCTGGCCATAAAACGCCGACACCGAATGCACTTATAGCAAGGTCATAGACGCCGTTTTTGATAAAGACAGAGCTAGAAAGGCCGCAATGATCGATACCTCGATCATAACCGTGTGCCCCTTCTGCTTCGCTGATAGGCTTTGCTTCAGTAATGAGTCGTTTCACAGTGTCCGTTTTGACAATTAGGCTCTCGCAGCGCGTTTGGAAGCGCTCTTCATCTATAGGGTCGATCTGTGCGTAAATTCCATAATCCAAACTATCAAACTCGAACGATAATTTCTTTTTCATAAAACTAATATCGCCAACTGAGATCTCATCTAGAGACCAGTGTTCTAGCTCTGATTCCAATGGGATTATCTGGTTGGTTTTCTGATCTGAACAGGCCAAGAAAGAAACAATCACAAGACCGGAAACAAATTTTATTAGGTTCTGGATCATCCTTTCCCCTAATCCCACGCCAAATCAATCAGCGCGCCGCCCGATGTAAATCTCGGCGACAGACCCACATTCGACAAGAGCGTATCCAGATCGACGGATTTATCGGGGCGGTCCAAAAGGCTATGGCTTTCAATATGGGTGGAGACCAAGTCTTGGAGGGCATCGACAACGGACGCTTTCGCCCCGCGGTCCCGCATAAGCTTGAAATAGAGATCGCCATCATAGATGCCATCATTGTCCTTGGCTTTGTCGGCCAGCGCGTTCCAGAAAGAAAAAATGTCATCATCAGGCAGGGCGGATTCGGTGATCAACGAAACCATGAGACCGCAATCGTAATAACGGGATTGGATCGCTGTCCGGCCCAAAGCGACGGAGCCGGACATGATATCACGGCAACTCCCATAGGCGTTGCGCATCTCTCGGTTGGTGAATTCTGTGTTGGTCAGACCGGCGCGGGCCACGGTCCGATAGCCCATAAGATTGGCGCTGCCTTCGCTGATCCAGGCCGCCTGTTCCGTCGTCCGGCCGACATCTAAAATGTGCTGAAAGAGATGGGAGATCTCATGGGCGTAGAAATACATGACCTCATGGAAAATCTTTCGGGTCTCTGTTCGGAGCGCTTCACCTTCGACTTTCAGAGCCAGGGTCTGCCCCGGAAAGGCGACGCCGGAATAGGCGAAATATTTATCGCTCTCGGGATCGCCCATGAAAAACAGCTCCGGCGTTTTGGGGAGGGTTTTACCCGAAAGTTTTTCCAGCGCGTCAATGATGCTGCCGACATTTTCGTCGACGCCTGCGCTGATCCATTGCGGCAGATTGGGATCGATTGTGCCTCGGAAATTCGTAAAGTCTTTGAGCGGAGACCGTCCCACATAGATGATGCGAGAGTCCTGTTCCAGAACGGCTGGCCCGGCATCAGCGGGTTGCAATTGTCCGTTGAGATAGGTGAGCTGCGGCGTCGTCAGTTTTAAGGTATGATCCAGTTTATAGCCCCGCCATTTTGTCAAATCACCGCCTAGCTTATCCACCTCGTCTTCACTGAAGGCCGGGACCATATAGAACTGTTTCGTCAGGATCAGCGTGCCCCCATCACTAAAGCGAAAAAAGGGATAGCGGCTCATTCGGATCCGTCCGGCCACCGGCGTGATTTCAAACCGGGCCTCTGTGACAGGGGCATCAAAATGCAGAGAGTCGATCCCGAGGGTGGATTTCATCCGCCCCGGCGACAGGAGCGACCATGTATCTTTGCGAAAATCGCCATCTGAGCTGGCAAAAATCAAATGGGTTTGCGGGGTTTCAAATCGGGCCGTTAACAGCCATTTGTCGCTTGAAAGCTCAGACAGCTCCATATTCACACGGGGCCGCTCACCGGGGCCGGGCAAGGTGGCACAAGCTGAGAACAGTAAAGTCAGCAAAAGAATCAGGACACGCATATAATCTCTGTAACGAATGAAAAATGATTTGTCGTCCTTGGGTTGTATATCAGATACACTTTATAGGCCCTTTGAAACGAAGACTTGCTATTCACGGACCGCTGAACTAGAGCCGCGGCTTCTTTGCAGGGGCCTTCAGGGCCCAAGATGTATATAAAGACGACCACAAGGTTCACCATGCCCAAAACATCACTCTCCGGCTTTTTGGAGCAGGTCAGTATTCCGGCCCGCCGCCGCGCTGGACAGCCCATGACCTTCACGCCCCACCGGATCAAAGTGGAGGTCCTGGCGGGTATTACGGTGGCGCTTGCGCTGATCCCTGAGGCCGTGGCCTTTGCTTTTGTGGCCGGCGTGCATCCGTTGGTTGGTCTCTATGCCGCCTTTATCGTTGGGCTAATCACCGCCTGTTTTGGCGGCCGTCCGGGTATGAT
>CALDSY010000145.1 GCA_937924355.1 uncultured Caulobacterales bacterium | reverse complement strand
GCATTATGACCTCTATAGAATTTACGAACCCGTTTCAGGCTCGCCGGATCATAGAGCGAATAATGGGTCGGGATATTTTCAGACCTAAGAAAAGTCTGAATTTCTTTGGTCATCTTGTCTCGCATTTCATCGGGAATACCGGAACGAATATTGCCTGAGCTTACCCCGTCGGCATAAGGGCTCAGATAAAGGGTTTGCAGGAGGGCCACCGTCAAAGCTTTGGGGGAGCTGCCTTCGCGTTTGACGATGTCAAAGCCCTTCGTGTTTGCGACGCCGCACCGTCCGACAAAATCTGAAAATAGATTTTGGGTCCGCGATTTATAAAAATGGATGTCCAGATTGTCCCGGCCAAACACCTCTGACAGCTGGTCGAGCCATATATCATATTTTAGAAACCGATATCTTTGCATCGCTGTGTCGAGCCAGTCCGTGAAAGGCGTGTCCACCAGCTTTGACAAGTAAAAGGATTTCCACATTGACTCCAGAAGTGCGTCCTGTGGCCGGAGATAGACAATGACTTTAACTTCATAGGACGGGCTAAAAGCCGTTTTCAATTTTTGCAATTGTTTCTTGTCGGATATTTCACTGAAAACTTCTGAACTTAAGACAATATCTTTTTGCCAGTCCTGCGCGAAGGACTTAAGGTCGCGCAAGCGGTTAAATTTCGGGTCAAAACTATCCAGTTCCGCCAGTTCCGCTGCCACGTTACTATGAGAGAAAAAGATCAGATATTCGCCGGGATAAGCCAGACCGCGCTTTAACAAGGTCTCACGATTTCTCCAGAGATTATACTGGATGGTTGTGGACCCGGTCTTATAAGGCCCCATATGAATATAAACGGTTGGCGCCATCAAATCTGCTGCCCTTTGGCCTGACGCTGTTCCACATGACGTTTCGCGAAATTATAAAAGCGCATATCCAGAGCATTATCCGCCTGTATGCGTTTGATCAGTTGAGGCGAAACGGATTGTGTTTTCTTGGTTTCATTGACGAATTTCGCCGTGCCCAGATCCCAGTCAAACTTGGACTCTAGCGCTTTGCAGAAACGCCCATAATTTTCCTGAAGACCTACGACATTGACCCTTCTGAGATTGAATTTGGCCAGTTCCAAATGAGCCTCTGTGAAATCAATATGGGTCATGATCGTGTCCAGTTCCGCAGAATAGGGCAGGGCGAACATCTTCACCATATGATTATGGATGAGGCCGTGAAACCGGATTTTATCATCATAAATTTCTCTCAGACTGGCGTCTCTTAACTCGGGCGTTAGCTTTTTTGTATGGCGCAGAAATGAAAGCGTGCGTTCTACCGGGTCGCGCAGGATCGTGAAAGTCCGGATTTTTGGTCCCAGTTTTTTGGCCAGCATCTCCCGCGTGCAATAGGGAAAGTGGCCCGATACGACTCTGATGTTTTCCCCGCCGTTATCCAGATAGGTTTCCAGCCTTTTCAGGCTCAGAATTGCCATGGGAGCGTCTTGTTTCTTGAGCGTTTCCGATGGGCAAATCTCACCCGGCTTAAACTGGTGGGAAAGCTGTGCCATGAGGCTAGTACCCGCCGTTTTCTGGCAATGCACAAAAAAATATCGAGACGTCATTAAAAGACAGCTCTCTGGGTGGGGCTCAATCCTTTAGGATTTGAAATTTTCAAACTTCCCTTCGAAGGTTTGATTGTAAACTCGGCGGCTCGGAAGGCTGAATATTCAGGCTGAAAAACTGTGCTCACCCCGACCATTCGGGCTTTCGCCTTTTCCGGTGTCAGGGTGAGATCCACATAGCCTTTGGTCATCGGATTGTAATATTTTACGTCCTGATTTTCGCGCGTTACCAAGAGTGCGTAAAGGCGCGCGTGATCGCCTAAAACATCTCCTACCGTGAGCGAGGTGACCGAAGATGTACAGATCTCTGCCCCCGCGGGACTTCCATCATCACAACTCAGCTGTGCGGCCCAATATTCATGGGCATCTCCAGTTACGACGAGCATGTCTTCAACGCCCTGCGATTTTAGTGCTTGGAAAAAGCGTTCTCGGGCTGCCGGATACCCATCCCAGCTATCGGGATAAAGGGGGAGGCTGAGCGGAGACATTCTGAGTTTTTGTAAAACAATGTCTCGGTTCTCGCCAGCTTCCTCGGTGTCCTCTTCGCTTACATAGGGTGTCATATCGGGCGAATTTATGCGAGAAAACAAAACCTGGTTGATCAAAAGCCGCCAGGGCTTCCCGGCCTTTTTGGATTCGCCAAAGGTACGGGCAATCCAGTCTACCTGCATTTGTCCCATCATTTCACGGTTGGGATTGTACCACTTTTCGGCTTTGAACTTTTTAAACCCTTCCGGATCCATAATCTGATCGTAATAATCTTCAAATTCCCAGGTATGGCTGCGGGCTAAAAGGCGGGTTTCAACGGCGGCCAGCGTGGCCAGGTCACCCCATTCGAAGCTGCGGTATAAAAATTCCCGGCCACGGGCAGGCTGCGGATCTCGGATGGGCATCCATTCGTAATAGGCGCGCATGGCGCGTTCCTTGCGGATTTCCCAGTCGCCTTCGTCGGGTTGATGGTTTTGCGCGCCGTCCTTGTAACTATCGTTTGAGCTTTCATGATCATCCCAGATAGAAATAAGCGGCATGCTGGCCGTCACGGCTTGCAAGGCGGGATCAGACCGATACTGGGCATGACGTTGGCGATAATCATTGAGCGCCACAATTTCGCGGGGCGGCTCGTGGGTCCGTCCGGCCTTTTGCATCGCGTTATTGGCGCCGCCGGGCCCGTACTCATAATAATAATCGCCCAAATGGAGCAGAGCATCAAATCCGCCGTCCCTGGCAATGTGGTCATAAACGTTGAAAAAACCTTCTTGCAGATTGGAACAAGACACAACGGCGAACCGGGCCTGGTCAATTGATCCTTTTGGCAAGGTTCGTGTGCGGCCGATGGGCGAGACGGTTTCAGCGTGTTTGAACCGGTAGAAATACCATTGACCGGAGTCCAGCCCGGTGACGTCAACCTTGGCAGTCCAGTCTTTGGTGGAAAGGGCTGTTACCGTTCCCGATTTGACGATTTGGGTGAAGGCCTCATCCTGTGCCATCTCCCAATCAATCATGATATCCGGAGCGGATGCGTTATCCTCGGTTTGCCGAGAAAACCGTGTCCAGATTATCACCCGGTCATGCAATGGATCACCGCTAGCGACGCCATGTTGAAACCGTCCCTCAACTTTTTCTCGGGTCGAATTAAACGATGGCATTGGACTAGGCTTACAAGCAGCTGCCGTCGTACCGAGTAGGGCGGCGAGCGCCGCACGTCTGGAAATTTTTGGGTCCATGAGGCGTTTATAAGCGCCTCATGTAAAAGGTAAAGGTAGCAGAGAACTAGATCTTTTGATCGTAGTCGCCGATTTCGTCATATTTAGCGAGACGGGCTTCTATCTCCCGGAACATGCCGGTCTTATTCTCTTCTGATGTGGGGCTTTCCACCACGACCACAAGATTGGGCGTGTTGGAACTGGCGCGGACAAGTCCCCAGGTCCCGTCCTCTAAAACCACGCGTACGCCGTTGACGGTGTTACAATCGCGGATAGCCATGCCCATGATTTTACCGCCCGAGGCTTTGAGGGCTTCATATTCTTTGACGACACGTTCCACGACGCCGTATTTCTCTTCATCGGCG
The DNA here is from genome assembly GCA_937924355.1 of uncultured Caulobacterales bacterium. GTDB lineage: Bacteria > Pseudomonadota > Alphaproteobacteria > Caulobacterales > Maricaulaceae > JACOMS01. The sequence goes on along the minus strand of CALDSY010000145.1, from coordinate 1,787 downwards.
CAATAGGGCGACATGGTGGGCGAACCCCAAGTCTTAGGCAGATCACGGCGAAGATCGGCCATGGTCTTATCCGGGCTGCGGTCGAGCATTTGCAGAATGGCGATGGCCGATAAAATGCCGTCATCATAACCGCGTCCAATAGGCTTATTAAAGAAATAGTGGCCTGATTTTTCAAATCCAACAAGCGCGCCGATTTGCTTGGAGCGGCGCTTAATATAAGAGTGGCCTGTTTTGTAATAATCTGTCTTGGCGCCATTCTTGACAAGAACCGGGTCTGTCAAATAAAGGCCGGTTGATTTCACATCCGCCACAAATTGCGCGTTGGGATAAAGCTCGGACAAATCACGGGCTAGCATGACGCCAACCTTATCGGCAAAAATTTCTTCGCCTTCATTATCGACCACGCCGCAGCGATCGCCGTCACCGTCAAACCCAACGGCCAGATCAGCGCCATGTTCCAGCACTGCATCGCGCATGGCGTGTAGCATTTTCATGGATTCCGGGTTGGGGTTATAGGCCGGGAAGGTGTAATCTAGATTACACTGGACCGGGATGACTTCCGCGCCGATTTTCTCTAGCACATGAGGGGCAAAAGCGCCTGCCGTACCATTACCGCAAGCGGCCACGACTTTGATCCGTTTTTTGAGCTTAATGCCTTTGGCCAAATCATTCATATAAAGTTCGCGGACACCTTCGATAAACTGATAGCCGCCACCAACACGCGGTTTGGATTCACCGTTTAAGACGATCTGTTTTAGGCGGCTCATTTCGTCCGGACCAAAGGTGAGCGGCGCTTCGATGCCCATTTTGACGCCTGTCCAGCCATTGGAGTTATGCGAGGCGGTCACCATGGCCACGCCCGGGCAATCCAGCGCGAACTGCGCAAAATACGCCATGGGTGACAGGGCCATGCCGATATCCAGAACCTCAACGCCTGCATTCATCAGACCAACAATCAGCGCCTGTTTGATAGACAGCGAATAATGCCGGAAGTCATGGCCAACAACAATTTTGGGTTGAATTCCGCGTTCATACATCAGCGTGCCCAAGCCTTCGCCCAGGGCCTGAATGCCGTAAAGATTGATCTCGGGGTCTTTTTCATGGCCGGGAATGCCGAACCACCAACGGGCATCATACTCCCGAAAGCCGGTGGGTTTCACGACGGCGCGGTTTTCAAATTCTAACGTATTGGGCTTAATGCCAGCAGCGGGCTTTTTAGACATGGATGGTTCCCTCAAAATTCGGATGTGTTCTAAACCATAAGGTTTAAAGATTTGTGACGGATTTAAGCGGATTCGGGTAACAGGGGGTGAATGAGTCCGGTCCCTCGGGCTAGCTATCTCGATGTCGCTTAAAATTCGAGTATAACGGAATGATCAAAAGAGCCAGATGGGCAATTGAGAGATACAACAAGTCTCGGAATGATATAATGGGAAATACAGAATCGACCAATTCTGCTTCTTCTACCGTCGTTGTAGAGGATACAAAGGTCTCCCTGAGCTTTTCATATTCATCGACGTTTGACATCCAAAAAAGGATCATTCCTACGCAAATGATAGCGTACAGTAGGCTGCAAAGTATAACTAATTTGAACTGAGGCTTCGCGATTTGACGATAAGACGTCATTGTAAAAAGGGCGCATGGGAGAAGGAAAGCTATGGAAAGTAGTGCATTGTCCCAATAGAAACCCTCTAACAGGGTTCCGGCGGCACCAATCAAGAATGAAATGCCGAAATAAAGCAATATCAGAAAACTAACCCACTTGAGCCCTCGTTCCATTTACATCA
>CALDSY010000144.1 GCA_937924355.1 uncultured Caulobacterales bacterium | reverse complement strand
TTGACCGTCTTTGACAATGGCCGTTCGTAGGACAATCGCTGTGTCCATTTCACCTTCACAGGAAATATAGCCGACCGCGCCGCCGTAAATACCGCGTTTCTCGTCTTCTAATTCTTCAATGATTTCCATCGCCCGGATTTTGGGCGCGCCTGATACGGTCCCGGCAGGGAAACCCGCAAAAAGCGCGGACAGGGCATCACAATCGTCCTTCAGTTCGCCTTCGACATTAGAGACAATGTGCATGACATGGCTATACCGTTCGATAATAAAGCGCTCTGTTACCGTCACAGTTCCTGATTTGGCGACACGTCCGACATCATTTCGGCCGAGATCCAGCAACATGAGATGTTCGGCGCATTCCTTCTCATCAGCCAATAAGCTCTGTTCATTGGCGATATCTTCTTCCAATGTTTTTCCGCGAGGCCGGGTTCCAGCAATGGGCCGGATCGTAACTTTGCCATCGCGCAAGCGCACCAATATTTCCGGTGATGAGCCAACAATGGCGTGATCTTCAAACTCCAGAAAATAGAGGAAAGGTGAGGGGTTCATCCGCCGTAGAGCCCGGTACAAGGCAAAGGGCGAAGCTGGGGCCTTGGCTTCGAGACGTTGACCGATGACGACCTGAAAAATATCGCCCGTCTCAACATAGTCTTTGGCTTTGGCGACGCGGGTTTTAAAAGTCTCTGCGGTTGTTCCTAGGGTTGGAGATATGGATACCGGTGCGGCTTGTGGCCTAGAGTGACCAGAGGCGGGCAGATGCAGGTCGGCAATTGTTTTCTCTAGCCGTGCTTTTGCTTTTTCATAAGCAGATTGAGGACTATTATCGTCCGGAAAAACCGGAGTACAGATTAAAATTTCCTGAGCGATTTGATCAAAGACCGCCAGTATAGTAGGTCGCACCATTATGGCGTCTGGGGTACCAATGGGGTCTGGATTGCCGCCCGGAATATCTTCAATCTGCCGGATCATGTCATATCCCATATAACCGAATAATCCGGAGGCCATGGGGGGTAAACCTTCAGGAAGATCAAAGGCGCTTTCGGCTTGAATAGCCCGAAATTCCTCCAGAGGTTTTCCAGGCAAAGGTTTGAATTCATTAGAATTTATGCCCCGCGCGGCTTCGGATCTATGGCCAAAGCACCTCCAAACGAGATCTGGCGAGCAGCCCATAAATGAATACCGTCCCCGGACCTCGCCGCCTGTTACGCTCTCAAATAAAAAACTATAGGGCCGCCCCTTGGCAATTTTCATATAGGCCGAGACGGGTGTGTCTAAATCGTTGACAACTTTGACATAGACGAGCTGCGGCTGGCCCGCTTGATATATGGTCTCAAACCGGGTGAAATCGGGTTTGATATGACCGCCCATTATTGGTCGGATCTATCCACGCCGAGGATTTGCTCAATCCGGGCATCGTTCACATTGTAAGGAGTGTCTTTGTGGACCGCGTTTTGATAAGCGATCAAAATATCTTCCACAATCATAGCCGTCAGACGATCCTGTATCAGGGATTGCTCTTGCTCTGGAATAGGCTTTTCATTTGGAATGATTTTCTCGAGCTTGGCAACTTGACGGGTCATCTTTTCAGGGCCCAATCCGCGGGTAACGTCGCCTTCTTCTCCTTCGATCAATGTGCCCCAGAGTTGTTTTCCGATTTCGGGCTGACCGCGCAAGCGTTCCAGTGTGAACGTTTTTATGACCGCGCCATCGCCCAGTTCGTCAGCAACAGCTTCCAGCGTTTCCCCGTCCGCGACACGGTCACCAACGGATTGCATGAGCTCTTCCAAGGCATTTTCAATCTCTTGATCTTTCCACAGAATGGCGGCCTTGTTTTTTGAGGCTTCGAAGGATTTTGGCGTTTGTTCGATGATTTCATCCACACGAATGATGGCTTGTCCTCCGTTTGACGTTTCGAACGCATCAACTTCGAAGCCGGGATTTGATGTGAAAATTGTACGAAGTAATTCCTGATCAGTGGCAATGCCAGGTAAGCGCTGGGTGCCACGCATGGTGAGCTCGTCTTGTGTGGCGCCGAACCGGCTCACAAACGGCATGCGCGTGAAGGGAACGCCGACTGTATCTGCGGCTTCTTCTAAGGTGCGGCCATCCTCAATTTCGTCAAATACAGCGTCGATCTTGTTATAAATTTGTTGCTGCGCTTTGGCATTCAAGATCTCGCGTTCAATATCGCCCTCGACCGTATCGCGCGCCGGTTGGAATGCTTCGGTCACTTTTGTGACTTGAACCGCGACCCACTGTCCGAAACCCCCTTCAAGGGTCTTGATTTCATTTTCGGCCATTTCAAACGCGGCATCAGCCACAGCTGGGTCGATGATTTCGGCCGCTTCAACATCTTCATAGGTGGTGGGTTCGGAAAGGCCTAAGAGCGCTGTGATTTCCGACGCGCTCAATCCTTCTTTGAGTTTTTCTGCAATGGTATTCGCCGTATCTTCGTTCTCTGCGAAATACATGGATAGCGAGCGCTTGGCGGGTGTGGCCAGGTTTTCCGACGCAACTTTGATATCGTATTGGTCCTGAAATTCCTGCTCGGTGATAAAGATGTTGTTGTAGGCCGAACGCGCGGCTTCCTCGGAAGCCAGGCCCAAGGCTTTGAAATCTTTAATCAGGACAAAATCCGTAGGCTCCAGACGGATCATGCTGACTTGGCGAAATTCGGGCAGTGTGAATGTATTGATGTTCTCATCGATATAGGTCTGTATCTGCTCGTCTGTCGGTTCTGGCGGCGTTTCGACGGCCTTATCGTTGAGCGTCAGAACAGAAACCGTGCGGGTTTCGTTGATATAGTTGTAAAAAGTATCCGCAAACTCAGCCGGCGCTTCGACGCCCCTGGTGATCGCGGGTAAGGTCTGCTCTAGGCGCATGCGGCGGACCAGATCATCGGCGAATTGTCGGCGGGTCATGGGCGGATATTGCCGCGCCATGATCACATCCACCTGCTCGGGGCTGAATTCGCCCGAAATAGGATCCTTGAAAACGTCCATTTCCGACAGATCTTTGCGTGCGCTCTTGGCGTTGTAGCCAATACCTAAGTCGGATGCGTCGACTTCTAGGGTTTTACGGCTTAACATTTGACTGACGACCCGCTGTGGAATGCCTCTGGCCATTGCCTGTTCATTGGTCGGCGTCTTGCCTTCCTCTTCGGCGATGAAACGCAATTCCTGCTCGTAAAGGCGTCGAAATTCATTTGAAGACACCTCTTCGTCGCCGATTTTCAGGACATGGCTACCGGATTGTGGGTTAAAGACGTCCTCGACGCCCCACATGGCAAAGGCAAGGACTAGAAGTCCGATCAAAATCCCAACAACAACGCCTCGATAGTTCCTGCGCGACTCAGCCATGAAACAATTCCTTCAAATTTTGCGCTTTACATAGCCATGACATGCCGCCCCCGCAAGCAATGGCTTGCGAAAACCAGACAAAAACGCAAAACTATTTCCATCTTACGACTCATCAGGAATCAATATGCGCAAACTTATCGCCGGAAACTGGAAAATGAATGGGGCGCAAGCCTGGACGGTCAAGCCAGCGGGTTTTGACCGTATATATGCGGCGCAGGACCGAAACCACATCGATATTTTGATTTGCCCGCCTTTTCCTTTTATCCGGGAACTATTCACCTCTGCTGGCGGCCGAAACATATTCGTGGGCGGTCAAAATTGTCACGCGAATGAAAATGGCGCTCACACCGGGGAGGTCAGCGCCGAGATGTTGGCCGATTGCGGCGCATCTTTCGTTATTGTCGGGCATTCAGAACGCCGCGCCGCCGGTGAAACAGATACGGAGGTGCAGAACAAGGCGAAAGCTGCAAATAGAGCCGGCATTGTTCCCATCATTTGTGTTGGCGAGACCTTAGACCAGAGAGAAGCAGGTCACGCTGAGTCGGTTGTCGAAAACCAAATTAGTGGCAGTGTTCCAGATGGGCTGACGGAATATGTCATTGCTTACGAACCTGTTTGGGCGATCGGAACAGGAAAAGTTGCCAGCGTTGATGACATTAAGGGCATGCACGCGCATATCCGCAAAATATGCGGGGCAACAGTCCGCATTCTATATGGCGGGTCGGTCAAACCGGCGAATGCTGCCGAAATTCTGGCGACGCCAAATGTGGACGGGGCCCTGATTGGCGGCGCGAGTCTCGACATGGCTGATTTAGCGGCCATTGCCAAAGCCGCAGGTTGACCCTCTTGTAAAGTTGACCCTCTTGTAAATTCGGCTTGAGACCCCAATTAGCTCTTTAAGTTCGCGAGCTTTTGGGGTAAGGCGCGCGCTATTCACGGCAGAAGAGACCGAACATGGATACCGTATTACTTATTATCCTGCTGATTATCAGTATAATCATGACAGGCCTCATCCTGATCCAGCATTCTGAGGGCGGTGCCCTTGGTATTGGCGGCGGAGGCGGCGGTGGCGGTTTCATGTCAGGACGCTCAGCGGCCAGCTCAGTGTCCCGTATGACGTGGATATTGGGTAGTATTTTCTTGCTGGTTTGCCTCGCCCTGTCCGTGATTATGACACAGGCTGCGAATGAACGAGATATCATTCAAGAGGCCGGAGAGGTGCAGGCTATTGATGATCCACAAGAAAATTCATCATCTTCCGGTGATCGGGCCTTGACGAACGAAACCGATTCAGGCGAGACGACAGACCCGTTAGCTGAAGCAAATGATGCGATGGAAACGGGAGCCTCTTCCGAAGAAATTACAGAAGAAACGACAGCGGAACCGGATACGCCGGAAGACGAATAAGCGTTTTCCTGCGAACACGCCGGTAAGTGAATGAACGGGCCGGCAATGCCGAGATATATTTTCATAACAGGAGGCGTTGTTTCCTCCCTCGGAAAAGGGCTTGCGTCCGCTGCTTTGGGGTCGCTGTTACAGTCACGGGGTTATAAGGTCCGCTTGCGCAAGCTCGACCCCTACCTAAACGTGGATCCCGGAACCATGTCGCCCTATCAGCA
>CALDSY010000143.1 GCA_937924355.1 uncultured Caulobacterales bacterium | reverse complement strand
CAATCCACACTTAACAAAGCATCACATAGACGTGAGGGTTTTGGGAATACTATATCCTCTAATAATATGTCATCCCCGCGAAGGCGGGGACCTCTCACTTTCCGGTTTTTGGGTGCGGATCGAAAATTATTCTCTTATAAGTATATGAATGGTGAAAGAATACTTCGTTTATATCATGGCAAGTCGCCCCCACGGGGCCATTTATATTGGCGTGACAAATGATGTCTGGCGGCGTGCCGAGGAGCACAAAGACGGTACGGCGTCTAAGCACACGAAAAAATACCGAATTGACCAATTGGTTTATTACGAGGTTTTCGACGATATCGACGCGGCCATAGAACGCGAAAAACAGATGAAAAAATGGAACCGGGCCTGGAAGGTCAGGGTCATTGAAGAAATGAACCCCAATTGGGAGGATTTAGCACGTCCGAGCTGATTTTATAATCCAACCGGCGAGGTCCCCGCCTTCGCGGGGATGACAATTTTTGTTAACTAATGGAATGAGCGGCGTAGATATCTACGCCTTACCGGTCGACACGGCGACCATGGCGGCGCGTAATGTGCGCTCACCAATAGTAAAGCCCACTTGCATGACCTCGGCCACATGGCCTTTTTCCTCTTCTGACGGGATTTGCGCCACGGCCTGATGCACATTAGGATCAAATTTGGAGCCCTTGCCAGGCACGGCTTTGATACCGTGACGGGCCAGAGCCGCCATGAGGTTTTTCTCGGTCAGCTCAATGCCCTCGACCAGGTTTTTGGCATTATCCCCCAGATCTTCTTTGGCCTTACCGTCAATGGTTGAAAGCGCCCGGCCCAGATTATCCACCACGGATAAGACTTCTGTTGCCAGACGTTCAATGCCGTAGACCTTGGCGGCGGCCACTTCGCGCTCGGCCCGCTTTTTGACGTTTTCCGCTTCGGCCATAGCCCGCAGGGCTTGGTCTTTCAGATTGGCCATTTCCATCTCTAGCTCGGCGACGCGCTCATCAGAGGCCGGCGCGTCTTCCGGCGCGTCCTCCGACGCGTTCTCCGACGCGTTCTTGGCGCCTGTATCATCGGGTCCGTCCGAGGCCGGACCCAGTTCCGCTTCGTCCCAAGTCTTTTTGCCGCCCTCGATCTGGTCGAGCAAAGCGTCCAGTTCGGCGTCAGTCGGGAGTTTGTCTTTTTTCTTCTTAGCCATGTTCTATCTCAAAAGTCTTATCGCAGAAGTCTGCCAACGAGCTGCGCTGTATAATCAACCATAGGAATAATGCGAGCATAATTTAGCCGTGTAGGCCCAATAACGCCTACGGCGCCTATAATATTTTTCTCACTGTCCCGATAGGGGGCAATGACAACGGAACTGTCGGACAGGGAAAAGAGCGGATTTTCCGTGCCGATAAAGATTTTCACCCCGTCCGCATCCTCGGTCAGTTCCAATAGCTCAATGAGTTCCTGTTTGCGTTCCAAATCCTCAAACAGCATTTGGATGCGTTCAATATCGGCCTGCGCGTCAATATTTTCAAGCAGCTGCGCCCGGCCCCGAACGATCAGCGAGCGTTCCGTCGGTTCACTGCCGCTCCAATCGGCCAGACCTTGAGCCACCAATCCGGCGGCGGCCTGATCGATTTGCGCCCGTCCAGACTTTATCTCTCGGATGATTTGGGTTTTGGCATCGACCAGTCGTTTGCCCTTTAGGCGCGCCGACAGGAAATTCCCCGCCCGCTCCATAGAGGCCGGCAAGAGACCGGGCGGGCGGGCCATCAAACGGTTTTCGATCCGGCCGTTTTCATAAACAATAATGACCAAAGCCTGATCCAGGTCCAGATTGACAAATTCCACATGTTTGACCGCGTCGCCTTTGGCCCCGTCTTCGGGGGTTAGGACCAGTCCCGCTCCGCCCGCGAGACCGGCCAGCATGGCCGAAGCCTGTTCGAAAACTTTTTGCGTGTCGCCCGCCCCCGACAGGCTTTGCTCCAATCCGGCCCGTTCCTGAACCGGGAGATCCCCAATTTCCAGCAGGCCGTCCACAAATAGACGCAAGCCGATCTGGCTCGGCAGCCGTCCGGCGCTTTTATGGGGGCTTTGTAGCAAGCCAAGCCGCATCAAATCCGACATAGTGTTGCGGATGGTGGCCGGGGACAGAGAATTGCCGCCGGACAGGGCCAGGGTCCGCGATCCCACGGGCTGTCCGGTCGCAAGATAGCTCTCGACAATATCCTTAAAGATCAGCCGTGTGCGCATATCCAGATCGGAAAGCGAAAAATGTTCGGGTATGAGGCTCATTGCGCCGTGATATTTGGGGGAATTTTTTGAATTTTTCAAGAGGGATGACACGGTAATCAAATTTGTTTAAAGGCTCCCGTTCAATAAAGGATAAAACCATGAGACCTGAAAACCGTGCCCGCGATGAAATGCGCCCTGTCACATTAGAGGCGGGTGTGTCCCGCTATGCGGAAGGCTCTTGCATGGTCAAGTTCGGCCATACCCATGTTTTGTGCACGGCCAGTGTGGATGAAAATGTGCCGCGCTGGATGAAAGGCTCGGGCAAGGGCTGGGTGACCGGCGAATATGGCATGCTGCCGCGCTCCACCCATACCCGTAATAATCGCGAAGCCGCCCGGGGCAAACAAGGCGGACGCACGGTGGAAATTCAGCGGCTCATTGGCCGGTCTCTGCGCGCTGCTGTGGATATGAAGAAGCTGGGCGAGCGGCAAATTGTGATTGATTGCGACGTGATGCAGGCCGATGGCGGCACCCGCACCGCGGCCATCACCGGCGCCTGGGTCGCGCTCTATCAAGCCTGTCAGGGTCTGGTGGACAACGGTACGCTGTCTGAAAATCCGGTTTTGGAAAATATGGCCGCTGTCTCCTGCGGGATTGTCGACGG
>CALDSY010000142.1 GCA_937924355.1 uncultured Caulobacterales bacterium | reverse complement strand
CGCAAAATGCTCTCTTCGCTCCATTGACCGGTAGCGATATTGACCAGTTCAAAGCGGTTATCACCGCGAATGTCTAGGACCAGATGATTGTCAAAGGCTACACCTCGGGCCGGAGCATCTGCGGCGAATTTGGAGAGGGCTTCGATCACGACCGGGTCAAAGACAAGCCGGGCTTCTGTCTGATCTGAGGCGCGCAAGTCGTAAGCCTTGGTAAACGGACTGTATGGCACGCCGACTTTTTTGAGGCTAACGCCCGGCCGAGATTGCGGCCATCCTGAGGCCTTGTTTTTAAACTCGACCCAGCCAGTGATTTTATGGGGCAGTGTCATATGAATGAGCAAGTGATGATAAGAAAAGTCATCCCGGTTTTCTTCCCATTCCATAATGGCGAATGCGACCCCGTTGCGCGTGCCGGAAAACCCATCTTCAAACTGTAGATTATCCTGCGCCTGCGCGTAGTATTTTTCTTTTGTCTCATCGGACCCCAATAGGATCTCTGATGGCACGGCTAGCCCAGAGCGGCGTATGGCCTCGCCCTGTAGCTCCAATCCACCGGATTCTTGCATAAGCGCCACCACTTCGCGAATTTTCTGGGGCAGTGTTTCCATTTGGCGATCATTTGCAGAGCTTTGGATGTGCCCCCCGGTGTGGGGACATAGTGTAAATCAAACCGCGCGGCTATTGTTCCCATGGCCTGACTGCGGATCAGAAAATTGTTCTGGGCGTCCTCGATCAACGCCGCAATCTTGTACCGCATCAAGTAGACCGTGGTGGCCATAATACCGACTAACATAGTCGGGAAGAGCAGAAAGCTGCCAATGGTGCCTAGGGTGTTTCTGGGCATTTGAAATTCAATCAGCATAAAACTAAAGAAGAATATGACAAAGCCCGCCATAAGAGGCCAAGTCAGGGATTTGGGAAACCCGTCTTTGGTTTCCGGGGCGGGCTTCAGTTCCGACAAAGATGGAATGATCTGGTCTTCAATAAACGATTGTAATCCGCGCGCCCCCAAACGACGCTCTAATTCTTGCCAGTCTTGTCCCCGTGTATCCCGCATCCGATAACATTAGCACAAAGTGTTTAATACTTTTTTGAAGGAAGATTGTCGTTAAGTCGCTTCTCGCAGCATGGCGAATAATGGCGGCGCGTCTGGTGCTGGCCTTATTTCTTCTAATATCTCAAATCCAAAGCCGTTATAAAAAGCGACGTTTTCCGGCTTGGAGTTCTCCAGATAGGCGGGCAGGCCCTTCGCATCAATCTGCGTGAGCGCGTGGGTCATGAGGGCGCTTCCGTGGCCCTGGCCCTGAGCCTCGGGCAGGGCGCCTATGGCGAAGAGATAGTAATGGGGGAAGCGCGGCGTTTTGGTTTTCATGAGGGCTTCGATAGCGAGGCCGCGTTTGATCGCGCTGGTGCCGAAATGTTTGATGATCGATCCAAGGAGCGCCAGCCGCTGCAGGGGCGGCAGGTCTTTGGACTTGCCCGGCGGGAGCCAGAGCGTGCCGGCGGTTGCGCCGTGATTGATATGGCTAAAGCCATGCCTTAGATAGGCCCGTGCCTCGCGGCGGTAAAACGGGATGAGGCTGTTTTGACCGCCAAACACCCATTGATTGACCGGGTCATCGGCAAAGCTCGTCCCGATGATATGACCGATAAGCCCGGCCTGATCCACAGTGAGGGTGGATATGGGGGTGTCAGCTCGCATAGCTAAACATGCCAAGTTCAATCCACTTTGTCATCCATGCAAAAATTTGGCTCTGAGCTTCGCCCGTTATGCGCTAGTGAGGATATAGGAGGACAGGCTATGGAACTGCTCACCAAACTCAGCTGGGGCGCGTTGGCGCTGATACATCTCATGCCGTCTGTGCCGATTTTTCGGCCCAAAATGATCGAGACGCTTTATGGGGCCGCTCCGTCAGGGGATATCGGTCTGTTATTGACTCACAGATCCGGGCTTTTTCTGGCCCTATTAGTGACCTGTCTTTTCGCTATGTTCAGCGCAGAAGCCCGTAAACTGGCGACCCTGGTTTTGGCTGTGAGCATGATCAGCTTTCTCATTCTCTACATGCGGGCTGGAATGCCTGCGGGGCCGCTAAAGAAAATCGCAATTGCGGATGCGATAGGCCTCATACCGCTGGCATTTGTGATTTGGCAGGCTTGGTCCGGAAAGTAGCGCGTACAAGGATTGCCAGCGCACTGGATTTATTTGAATAGCGGCGCTATGTTTTGGTTATGAAAATCAGATCCCTCTTCGCCGTCTCTCTACTCGCCATTATAACCGCCTGCGGCGGCGGCCTCGATCCAGAGCTTGAGGCGGCCACAGAGGGGCGCGAGGCTAATTTGAGTTTCCATGTGGTCAATGACGCCTCAAACAACCGGGGTACTATGGAGGTTGCGATTGAGCGCGGCGTTTCGCCTCCGGGCACGCTTATATTGCCTTACCCTGAGTATAACACACATCTGATTGTCGATGAACGTACACGGATTGATCAGGACTGCATTCGGAGCGCCAAGGAAGGACTGCATCCGGAGTCCAATTCGCCCATCATGAATTTCAAATTTACGGACGAATGTGCCAAATTATTTGGAAAGATGACGGCTGAGAATATGGGTCGCCGCTTTGCCGTGGTCATGGATGGTGAAATTATCACCGCGCCAAATATCCGGTCGGAAATCTGGGGCGGGTCCGGTTTTATTGAAGGCGGATTTGCTAATATGCAAGAAGCCCGGGAACTGGCCTATATCTTAAACCGTCATCAATATCGTTTGCGCCAACAAGCCAAAGAGGAAGAGGCCCAATAAGGTCTGACCTCACGCCCGCCAAACAATCCATAAAGCCGTGTTTGACGGTCCATTTCATATGCAACAAATTTGATAATTGTATGGTATAACATTATGTGTTAAATGTTATGAAATAATATTAAGGGAGGAATATTATGCGATACTTTTTTCACTCATTTTCTGTTTCGGCTTTGGCGCTAACTTTGGCGTTGGGATTGTCATTAAGTGCCAATGCGCAGGACGACGACGAGGTTGTCGTCACGGCGACCAAGGCCATCAAAGTCAGCCAGGGCGGGGCCGCCGATATCGAGTTTTTCAAACAATCCGTCGAAAACGGTTATCTACCAACACCATCGGCTGTGACCGCCGAAGGGCTTTTGTATAATTATGATTTGACGCTGGCGAATACGGTCCCTTGTAAGGATCTGTTTTGTCTGGAGGCCGAAACCATGCAGGCCGACATGATTGTGCCCGGCAAGATCGACACGCTCGTCGGTCTGGGTTTTACGACGAAGCTTACCCATGACACTTGGCGGCGCGATCCTTTGACCATAGTCGCCGTTGTGGACAAATCCGGATCCATGCGCGGCAAGCCTATGGAGGTTGCCAAGGCGTCTATGCGCGAGGTTTTGAAAAACCTGAAAGCCGGAGACCGCATGTCGATCGTTCAATATGGCAGCACAACCAATGTGGTTATACCGGTGACCGAGGTCGTATCTGGGCGCGCCGATCTGGCTGCGGCGATCGACTCCATACAGACGGGAGGATATACTTCCATGGAGGCGGGCCTGCGTTTGGCTTTTGATACGGCCTACGATTCTCAGCCAGGATATGATGGGCGGACCCGCGTTGTCCTGTTTAGTGACGAGCAGCCCAATGTGGGGGCGACAGATTCCGCCAGTTTTATTGGCATGGCCAGGGCGGCCTCGGATCGCGGCGTTGGTATGACGACGATTGGCGTGGCCGAGCATTTCGGGGCTGATCTAGCCAATAAGGTTTCGGCGGCCCGCGGCGGCAATCTTTTTTATATTCGAGAGCTCGAAGATGTCCCCAAAACATTGGGGGGCGATTTTGACCTGATCATGACAGAGCTCGCCCACGACCTGAAAGTGAAAGCCAAGCCGGCCAAGGGTGTCAAGATCGAAGAGGTTTACGGCGTACCCGGTGAGGACATCAAATTCGGCAGCGGTGGATCGATTGCATTTACGATCCCAAGTGTCTTTTTATCTTCTGAGGGCGGGGGTATTTTCATGGGTGTTTCAGGAGAGGGCAAGAGCGGCAGCTTTATTGATATTGATCTAAGCTATGTGGATGCCCGGACCGATAAAAAATATGCCAGTCAGCTCGCTGTTCCTGCACAGACAAGCGTGCCAAGTGAGGGCATGAAACGGGCCCATACTTTGGTCAACGAATACATCGTCGTCAAAGAGGTGACACAGGCCAAGTTTTTCGGTGAGGACTTAACCAAGGGCCGCACCTATATGCGTCAATTGCGTCAAACGCTTTCCAGCCAAGCGGGCGATCCGGTCTATCAGGAAGCCGCCTTCATTGATGACTATATAGACCTTCTGGGCGAGTCCGAAGAGGCGGTGGACGCCCCCTGTTATTACAAGCACTGCAACTCCCCGGTTATGGGGCGTTGGCAGGTGACAAAGGTTCGTAAAACATCCCGGTCCATGTTTGGCAATGGCGATATCGACATCCGCAAAGGTGACCGTATTGCTTTCCACCTAGACCATAACCGGTATGACGAAACGGAAATCTTTAATTTGCGCCGGGATACGCCCGGTCGGGGGGAAGCAAAGTTCGAGTCAGAAAGCTTCGGCGTCGACTATAAAAAGCGAGAGATTTTCCTCTACGAGTCCGACATCAAATTCGATTACAAGCAAAAAGGCGAAAAGCTGTTTCTCTATCCCGAGCACACCCAGCTGGTTCTCGTTTTAGAGCCAGTTTAACGAGTCCCTCAAGCCCCTCTTCATGTGGGCTGCGGTGCGGATCTTTGGGTTCGCACCGCTTTTTGTTACTGAAATTCCAGCCGTTCTTGAGAAAAGAAGAACAGGCTTTGTGTGTTCTCATCCATATCATCCAGATCATCTTGGGCCAGTGAGAGGATTTTTTTAATCGTTGCCTTTCGTCCAGCCAGGGCTGTGGAGAAGTCATTCTCTATCTTTTTGACGGTCCCGGAAAACTCAAGATCCGTCGTAAGTTTCTCGTAAAGGTCGAGGCGGCCATATAGAAAAAAGCTCTCATACAAGATCTTGCAAGCGATCTTTTGATGGATGTCCGCATAGGCGTATTGGCTCAGCATTTTTTGAACCGGTTTAAAGATAAAGTCGATTTCCTGTCCAATAGCCGGATCTTTGATGCAGCGATGTTTGTAGGCCAGAACTTCTTCTTCGGCCCGTTTTATCAGATCTGGATCCATATCGTTTTCATGGACAACAATTATGTCGATATCGGATCCGTATAGCTTCGCCCCGGTTGGTTCATGTATCCGAGGCTCTTCATGGGCCAGAAAGTAGGAAATATCGCCGGCAATAAAACAGCAGGTCTGGTAATGGATTTTCTCAAGGATATCAGGAGAGAGGGACAAGAGTGTATTTCGGGCAAATTTCAGCTTTTTGAGACTGATGAGCCGGTGTTTATTGGCCAGCATAGCCGCCATATCCGTGGCGTCACTGCGCTGTCCGGCAATGTAAACCAGTGTGAAAGAGAGAAAGTCTCTCAAAACAGAGGGGCTAAGACGGATCATATCCTCTCGGGTGACATCATAGCGAAGGTAATAGCGCGCGAAATTAATGACCCGAAACAACTCAGACTGGTAACAAGCCTTCCACAGCATGATAGGGTTCACATCGTCGCCCATTTCTTCAGAGAGCTGATGGCCCGTTAAAGGGCCCCGCATCAATAAAATTGTTGCAATTTGTTTTTCGATGTCTTCTGACGTCATGATGATCCTTGCAAGAATGCCACACTTTTAGGCGCAAACACTTAATATCGCAATCTTATACAGTGCAGGCTCTTTACATATGGTTCATATCCGTTATTGCGCCTCCCCATAGGGACAGGGGCTAATCTAGGAGTTTGAGTATGCCTGACCGCTGCGTCATCATACACTATCATATGTTCAAAAATGCGGGGTCGTCTGTTGACGCGATCTTGCAGCATAATTTTGGCGAGAATTGGGTCGAAATCGAAGGGCCAGGCAATAAAAAGCTGACCCCTGAAATGATGGAAACTTTCATCAAGGAAAATCCGTCGATTAAGGCGATTTCATCCCACACGGCGCAAGTCACCATGCCGCGCATTCCGGGCGTCAAAGTCATTCCGATTTTCTTTTTTCGCCACCCGATCGACCGGATTCAATCGGCTTACAACTTTGAACGAAAACAGGATTCAGACTCGCCGGGGTCAAAGAAGGCGAAAGAAGGCGATTTTGCCAGTTATATGGCCTGGCGGCTTGCCAGCCCGACGATCAATCAGATCGTCAACTTCCATGCTTATCGTTTGAAGGATTTCCGTCAAACCACATTCAATCGCGAAGGCCAATTTTTCAGACCGCGAGCTCAAGTCGCTCTTCGGACCTTGCCATTTGTGGGTTTGGTCGACCAGTTTGATAAATCCATGGAAAAATTCGCTGAGCTCATTCGGCCACATTATCCCGATTTCGAACTTATCAAAGCGCGAGCAAATACCAATAGCGACCCGGATGTTAGCGTAAAATTGAAACTCGCGGCTTTTGAAAAGACTATAGGTGGACCAACCCTTACCAATCTGATGCTGTTGAACGCCCTAGATTTGGAGCTTTATCAGTTTGTCAAAGATAAGCTCTGGGAGGATGCGTAATGTCCGCCAAGCAGACAAAGGACGAGCTCGCAAAAGCCCTGAAAAGTGCCAAGGCCAAACTAACGCGTGAAACAAAGAAATCGGCCAGTTTGAAAACTGAGATCGCGAAATTGGAAGACAAGCTCCAAGCTCAAAACATCAAACTTCAAAAAATGGGCGATGAACTCTATGATGCCCGCGATCAATTAAAAACCACTCGAACAGATTTCGAGCAATATAAAACCATGCTGGAGTCCTATGAGCTGAAGGATCAGCTCAACTCCAAACGGTCGCAAATGCTGGAAAAAGATTTGTCGATGACAAATACCCAGCTGACCCAGGTGGTAAAAGATTTTGAGTCTCGGCCATTGAGAACCGGTATTAAGCGCTCAACATTTAATGCCCTGCGCGCCGTTCGTCACAAAGCCCCTTTACCCGAGGCTGTGAAACTTCGGATGGCCCGAAAAATGACCGGTGTAGCCATACGGCTAGGTCGCCCGGCTGATGGGGCCGGTAGTCCGATCCAAGATATGTCGACCTCGGTGAATAACGAGATCGATTTTGAATTTCTGGAATCCGATAATCCCGTTATCTCGATTATCGTCCCTGTGTATAATGAAATTTCCCAGACCATTGCCTGTCTCAAATCCATTAGCCAGCAACATGTCAGCGTCCCTTATGAGGTTATTCTCGCTGATGATACGTCACCGGACCCGTTTCACACCATCTTGAAGAATATTAGAGGAATGCGCTATTTCCGAAATCCTGAAAATCTCGGGTTTCTAAATAACTGTAATGCCAATGCCAAACATGCGCGCGGCCAATACCTCGTATTTTTGAACAATGATACCCTAGTCAGTCCGGGCTGGATGGAGCGCCTCTATCGGACATTCACCGAACACGGCGATGTCGGGATTGCGGGCTCTAAATTAATTTTCCCAAATGGTCATTTGCAAGAAGCGGGCGGCATTATCTGGGAAGATGGATCTGGTTGGAACTGGGGGCGTGGACAAAACCCAGAGCACCCGCGCTACAATTATGTGCGCGACGTTGATTATGTTTCTGGCGCTTCTCTCATGATCACGCGCGAGCTTTGGGAAGAAATCGGCGGCTTTAACACCGAGCTTGAGAAAGCCTATTACGAAGATACGGACATATGCTTCAAGGTTCGCTCCATGAAGAAGCGCGTCGTCTATCAACCGGCCTCAGAAGTCATCCACATTGAAGGCTTGAGCTCAGGGACCGACGTCACGCAGGGCGCGAAGAAATATCAGGAAGTCAACCGGGGAACATTTCGCCGTATTTGGGCTGACGCTTTGGGCACTCATTTGGAAAATGGAACAACGCCTGAGATCGCATCAGACCGAATGGCTAAAGCCCATATTCTCTATGTAGATGCGGTGACGCCAGAGCCTGACAAAGATTCAGGGTCGGTGGACGCTTTTTACACTATGAAGATTCTACAGGCCCAAGGGTATCGGGTTCACTTTGTGCCGGGATCTAACTTTGCCCATTGGGGTGAGGCCACAGAAAATCTGGAACGAATGGGCGTGGAATGCATTTACGCACCTTTCTATACCAATATGAACGCGCTTTTGGACGAACGCGGGGACATGTTCCAATATGTTGTCCTGTCCCGGGCGGAGAGCTGCGAGCATTATTTGGACGTGATCAAAAAGAAGTGCCCTTCAGCCAAGATCATATATAATACGGTTGATCTGCACTTCTTGCGCATGGCCCGTGAAGCGGAGATATCGGGTAAAGCGACAGATAAAAAAGCGGCAGCTAAAATGCAAAAGGAAGAGCTGGGCTATATAGATAAGTCTGATCGCATCATCGTCATTAGTCATGCTGAGCGGGAATTACTTTCTAAAACCCATAAGATCAGTTCTCGGAAAATTCATACTATTCCGCTCATTCGCAATGAGACACAGCGCGAGGGTGGGTTTGAGGGCCGCAAGGATATTGCCTTTATTGGCGGCTACAAACATCCGCCCAATATTGATGCCGTTCATTGGCTCGTCAATGAGGTCTGGCCGGCCATCGAAAAGGCCGTTCCGGATGCGACCCTAAGGATTTGCGGCTCTCATATGCCCAAGGAATTCTATGAGTACGCCAGTGACAGAATTTCAATTGACGGGTTTATCCCGGATCTGGATGAATTCTTGCGCGGTCTAAAATTGACAATTGCGCCCTTACGATTTGGGGCAGGTCTAAAGGGTAAAGTCGCATCGAGTATTGGGGCCGGGGTCCCGTGCATAGGGACGGATATCGCATTCGAAGGTATGGCGGAAAAAGGGCTTAAAGCGATCAAGTTTGAGGCGAATACACCAAAAGATTTTGCAAAACACTGTGCTGCGCTTTACCTGAACGAGAAAAAGTGGGAGAAAGCTTCAATAAGCGGTGTTAGCTATCACAACGATAACTACGCCTACCACAATATTTCTCCAATGTTTGAGAAGCTTCTAAAATAGGTGACAGAAAGCTGACTATGAGTATCAGCTCATTCTTCGAAGGATTCAAAAATGTCTCGCTCTGGTGGCGTCTCGCCTGGGCGGATATGAATCAGATATACCGACGCAGTCTCATCGGAATTTTCTGGATCAGCCTGTCGTTCGTTATGTTTGTCGGCGTGAAAATTTTTATTTTCAGTGCTGTGATGGGCGATGTTGATATCCGGGTGTATTCACTTTGGGTCATTATCGGATATGGGGTCTGGCAGTTTATCACCAGCTCCGTTACCGACGCCTGTACGGTGTTTATCAATGCCCGATCCTGGATATTGGGAACCAAGCTATCTTACGGCACATTCGTTGCTCAAAATATAACCCGACACATGATTGGACTTTTTCTCATAAGTCTCATCAGCTTGGGTGCAATTTTTCTTTATAAATATGAGCAAAGCTGGATCACTTTGAGCATTATCCCTGCGATCTTTGTTCTGATGTTGAATTCTGTTTGGGTTCATATCGTTTTCGGGATTATCAGTACGCGGTTCAGAGATTTTATGCATCTGGTTCGATCCATCATGCATGTCATGTTTTTTGTCACGCCGATCCTCTATATGCCGAGCCAAATCGGGCCCAAGGCGGCCATTCTAAACTACAATCCATTTACTCACTATTTGGCCATTATTCGAGAGCCCATTGTCAATGGCCGCATTTCGGAGCTGAGCTGGACAGTCGTTATCTGTATCACGATTGCGGGATGGGTGGCTGCCCTTGCGCTTTTAAAAACCAAACTTCGCAACGTCGTTTTCTGGATTTAAGTCGTGCCGCAATTGTTAATGAAAGCCGAGAAATTAATCCTGGGATATCCGGACACGACCGTCGGATTCGGAATGTTCCGGACCCAGCGCATGGGGCGCAAGCTGGCCTTAAAAGGTGTGAGCTTGGAATTGCGCCAGGGCGAAAATCTAGCGCTTATCGGATCCAATGGGTCAGGGAAGTCGACATTACTGAGAACGCTGGCTGGCATTTATCCACCGGATGCGGGGACGATCAACACATTTGGAAATTCCGTACAGACCCTTTTCAATATGGGAATTGGCATGAAGCCAGAACTGACGGGACGGCAAAACATCATGCTCATGAGCATGATCGGAGGTAAAACACCGGCAGAAATAGAAGAGATGATTCCAAAAATCGTCGAGTTCAGTGAATTACACGCTGTCATCGAAGATCCAGTCCGCACCTATTCTCGCGGCATGGCCATGCGGCTGAGTTTCGCTGTCGCTACCTCTTTGCAACCCGAAATCCTGTTGATTGACGAATGGATTGGCGCTGGTGACGAGAATTTTCGAAAGAAAGCTCAGAAACGCCTTACGGATATGATATCCGGGTCGAAGGGTTTTATTTTGGCCAGCCACAATACGGGTATTGTGCAACAATATTGTACGCGGTCTCTTTGGTTGGACAAGGGGGACGTGATCGCCGTCGGCCCGACGGAAGACGTCATTCCTGATTATATCGCAAAATCCCGGGGTCAAACAATCGCGCCCGTGCGATTGCCCGATACAGCGCGAAAAATAGATTCAAAAACTTCAGACGCGGTACCGACTGAAAAACTTCAACCTGATCCGGCTGTCAAAGACGCACCAAAACCCTCGCCGCCGCCAAAGCCCGCAAATCCTGCAAACCGTCCGGTAGTCGTCCAGCGTGGTGTTGCGAAACCAAAACCTCAGGATCCATGATTAAAATTTATCACAACCCCCGCTGCTCAAAATCCCGCCAAACTTTACAAATCCTCCGGGATAAAGGAATTGAACCAGATATTATTCTTTATCTGGATAATCCTCCGAATGTCTCGGAAATCGAGGATTTATTATCATGGCTGGGCATGGAAAGCCCCCAGTCGCTCATGCGAAAAGGTGAGGCTGTATATAAAGAGCTAGGCCTGAAAAACGAAACGCGCGCCAAAATACTTTTGGAAGCCATGAGCCAAAACCCAAAGCTTATCGAGCGTCCCATCGTGATTAAGGGCAATACTGCGGTATTGGGCCGCCCGCCTGAGAACGTCCTAAATCTAATCTAGAGCGCGGACCCCCAAGTTAGTGTTGCTTTGATCGTTTCGACTATCGATTTAGACAAAAGATGAAAAGGCTCGCTCTTTCAAATAGAGGTCCGGGCACTTTATTCTCACTATTCTGATTCCCATTCGGAAAATATTTCACCCTATAAACATCTTGTTAAGCAAAGCAGTTCAGCACCTCATTAACCATAATGTATTTTTGCATTTGGAACGGAGTGATTTATGCGTTTTGTGGCGCTTTCAGCATCGGTTGTTCTTTTAGCAGGATGTTCTTGGCCGGGGGGTTTTTCCGGGCCCGGTAATACGTTTCAGTACGGCCAATCAGGCTATGCCAAAAATAACCAGACCAAAAACCGGTATGCCAGCAGCCCGTATAATATGACGGCACCTGGCCATATGGGGGCGATGGGCGGGCAAAATCCATGTGTGATATTTTCGCCGGTTCAACCTATTCCGACCGGGTGCCACCCGTCTCAGGTCAATATTCAAGGTCAAAACGGCTACGGAGCGGGGCCAACCCTGGCTACGGGCGGATTTGGTAGCCATGCACAGTCGGCGCACCGCGTTGGTGACCATGCGGGTCCGAAAGGCCGCATCAGAAAGCCCAAACTTCGCGGAACCATGTCTTTTGGTACAGAACAAAGTGTAGCGGGCACATTGGTGTCACCGGATGCAGCTGGGTATTTATATGATCCAGCGGCTTTTGCCGAAGGGGTGACCACTCGGACCGCAGATCTCCTAACGACAACCGAATATTCGGCTATTGTAGAAGGAATCAGTTCGCCGTCCCTATCGTTTAACGACATCCATCAATCGCCTTTATCCATCAAGGCGGGCGCGGAATACATCGTAAACCCCAGATTCTCCTTATTTGCGAACGGTGGATATACTCATGCAACCGGAGCCAATGATGCCAATGCTGCGGTCGTTGCGCGGCTGACAAAGACTGTGACCGAACAGGCTTTGGATCCTCTAACAGGCGCCGCAATTGGAACACCCATCGTAAATACCGAATTTTTACCCAATAAAGAAGTCGCCAATTTCGTGGCTGATTTCAGCGAACATCGCCAGTTTGATCTGGAGGTTGGCGCACGGCGCTATTTCGACCCGATATATAAAGAACAGGGATATCGGACGATTACACCATTTGTCGGCGCGGCCGTTGGGCTTTCACACGTCAATAATATTTCATTTAAAACGCAACAGAGCCAATTGTTCCTGGAAGACGCCTTTCAGAATGGCACTAGCAGTTACTATGAGGTTCCGACGTCAGGAACTGTGACCAAGCTGTACGAACCTGAAGTGCTGGTAAACGGCGCTTTGACGGCGGGTTTGGAGTGGCAATTATCGCCTTCGACGGCGCTCGCGTTCGAGTCGGGCCTGAAGGCTTATCAAAATAGAAGTTTTGTTTCCGGTGACTCCGGAGACATGAATGTCGTCGTGCCGCTCACGCTGCGCGGAAGCTATAATTTTTAACGAAAGGTAACCACCCGGTTAAGGATTTGTTTTTGTTTTAAAAACCTTTTCTTAAACATCATATGGTTAACGGGATGAGTAAACCGATTTAAAAGAGGGAAGAGGAGTCCACAATGCGTTTGGCGGTTGTAGCACTTTCTACAGTATTATTATCTGGATGTTCATGGATGGGCTCTGGGGGCGGCTATGGATATGGCGACTCCTATTCCTATGGGCAAGGCGGCGCATATGGATGTGCGCCGATGGGCGGAAATGCTCAATTTGGAAATCCAGGGTATGGATTTGCCGGTGGCGGCGCGGGATGCGCTGGCGGGGCAGGATATAATGTCGCTTATGGCGGCGCAGGAGCCGGCATGTACGGTGCGGGCGCGGGTGCCGGTATGTACGGAGCAGGCGCAGGCGGCGGAATGTACGGCGCAGGCGCTGGCGGCGGCATGTATGGTGCCGGGGCAGGTCTTCGCGGCGCTTATGGTGTCAACGGATACGGAACTGGCCTGTCTGGTGCCGGAGCTGGCATGTATGGCGCAGGTTCAGGACTATATGGTGCTGGAGCCGGTGTTGGCGGTGCAGGTGCCGGTATGTACGGAGCTGGAGCCGGTATGTACGGCGCTGGAGCAGGCATGTCTGGAGCAGGCATGTACGGAGCCGGAACAGGCGTCGGCGGCGGTCTAGGCGGTGTCGGCGGAGCTCTCGGAACAGGATTAGCTGGAGTTGGAACCGGTCTTGGTGGCTTCGGCTCAGGTGTCTCAACGCTTGGCGGCGTCGGCGGCGCATATCCAGGATATGGCGGTGTGACAACTTTGAACGCGGCATCACCTTACGGCGCAGCTGTTGGCGGGCTACAAACCCTGCCAGGCGGCGGTACAGTCCAAACAATTCAGGGCGCACCAATTTACGTACCACAGCCTTATCCAGCATATTATTCAGCTGGCTCAGTTGGCGGATTTAACACCGGCGGCTTTGGCGGAGCTCTGCCATTCGGCCTTGAATTGGGCGGCGGACAGGACTTCAATATCGATGGGGACTTCTTCCCAGGCGAAAAAGGTAAAACGGATGCCGTTTCACTCCTGACTGTATCAGAGCTAGCGCCAATCGGCTATGATGATGCTTTTGAAAACTCCAAAGGGCTTGATCTGACAGCGACTTATGATGTCAGCCAAAGCACAACTCTTCTGGCACGAGCTGGATATAGTAAAGCTGATGGCAATCTTCTCAATATCGGAACCGTATCAGATGGTGTCGTAACAGAAGATCTATACGCAGAGTTTTCTGATCTCGAGCAATACACGATCGAAGGTGGTTTCCGCAAATATATGGGTTATCCAGCGGGCATGAGACCTTACATCGGTGCGACCGCAGGTTTCACAAAGTATGATGATGTGTCCCTGACGCAATCATCCGCGACGTTAGTTGACCCAAGTGTCTTCACCCAGACCTATGCCGATGGCGGCTGGGCTCCAACAGCCTCTGGCATCGTTGGCGCAGAGTGGGCTTTGGGTCCGAGATCCGGAATTGGTATCGAAACCGGCGTCCGCTGGACAGAGGCTTTGGACACGAATTTTATCTCTGATGATAAGATCTCAGTTCCGGTCAGATTGCGCGGAAGACTGTCGTTCTAAGATTTTTAACATTTTTAGTTTAATAGACCCGGCTATGGCCGGGTTTTTTTTATGAAATTCAGCCCAATAATATAATTGGCCTCGTCTTTGCATCAGGTGGCTTAGAAATCTGACGTTGAAGGCAATTGTGCCAAAACAGAACAACAGGGATGGATGGTAAACATGCGTAAACTGCTTATCGGTACTGCCGCGATCGCGCTTTCAGGGTGTTCCTGGTTTGGCGGGTCAAATCACAACAACTCAGGGTATTATTACCCACAACAACAAAACAACTATTATCAGCAAACACACCAGAAGCCGGAAAAGTGCTGCAAGCGCTTAAGCCGCTGGAATATTGAAGGCGCCGTTGGCCCTGAATACTTCCTTGGTGGGGATGCGATCACCGGCGATGTCAATGATATCCCAGGTGTAGTTGCCAATGAAACGTCGTTAAGTGATGCCTTTGATGAAGGTCTCCGTTACGAATTAGGTGGTTCATATGCTTTGAATCCTAATCGCAAGGTTACGCTTATGGGCTCATACGCCGAAGCGGATGGCGATAATGTGACTTTGGGCTCAATTGATGGCGACGCTGTCACGGGTCAGTTCAGCGATTATCAGCGTTACGGCGTTGAAGTCGGCCTGCGTCAATACTTTACGCCAACACCGGCACCTGTCTTCGGATCTGTGCGTCCATATGTTGAAGGTAAAGTCGGAGCCGCTCACGTCGATGACATCGTTTTGACAAATGTTCAGCAAAACGGCGCTGCCTATAATGGCGGAACAATCCGCATGTATGAAAAGGGTTGGGTCCCAACAGCCGCCGGTATGGTTGGTGTTGAAGCCCCGGTCTTCAAACGTGCAACGCTCGCTCTTGAAACGGGTATTCGTTACACAGGCGTTCTGGAATCAGACACGCGAGATCTCGGACCAGGAGCACCTTTGGCTGGAACGAATAACGGTATGGAAACATGGACCGTTCCAGTTCAGCTACGGGGCCGCTACCGGTTCTAAATCATACACGATTTTTAAATCAGGCCGCCTTTTCTTAAGGCGGCCTTTTTTTTGGCTCTTTTTTATGCCGACTTATTGAGACTTTGAGAGCGTCTCAGATATCCAGTTGTCGATCCGCGCTTCCAATACAGATAACGGCAATCCGCCCTGCAATAGAACAGCGTCGTGGAATTCTCGGATCGAAAACTTATCGCCGAGAGCCTGCTCGGCGCGGTTTCTAAGTTCGATAATCTTCAACTCACCGATTTTGTAAGCGAGGGCCTGTCCTGGCCAGCTGATATACCGTTCGACCTCGGTTTTAATATTATGTTTGGCGAGGGCTGAGTTTTCCAGGAAACAAGCCTCTGCTTGTTCCCGGCTCCAGCCCTTCCAATGCATGCCCGTATCAACGACAAGGCGACATGCGCGCCACATCTCATAGGATAAACGCCCAAAATGATCGTAGGGTGTTTTGTAAATCCCCATCTCTATACCTAGTTTTTCGGAGTATAAGCCCCAGCCTTCTCCGAATGCGGTAGGATAAAGACTCTTTCTGAACTCGGGTACGCCTTCCAGTTCTTGCCCCAGGCTGATCTGGTGGTGATGGCCCGGGACACCTTCATGCAGGGTCAAGGCCGGTAGGTTATAAAGTGGGCGCTGGGTCAGATCATAAGTGTTGACCACATAGTTACCAGCCTTGCCCTTGACCGGGTCGCCGCCCCAATATCGACCCGTGGTATAATTGGGCGCGATCTCGTCCGGGACTTTGATGACCCCATAGGGTAGACGCGGCATTGTTTTGAAAAACTCCGGCATTTTGCCGTCAACCTGTTTGGCGAGCCAGGCGGCTTCTTTCAAAAGCTCTTCCTCGCTCTGGGCGTAGAACTTTGGATCGGTCCGTAGAAATTCGAGAAACTCAGCAAATGTTCCTTCGAAGCCTACCTCTTGAATAATGTCGTCCATTTCCGACCGGATCCGCGCGACCTCCCGTAGACCGGTTTCATGAACTTCGTCAGGTGTGAGATCGAGGGTTGTGTAAAACCGCACGAGAGAGGCGTAATAAGCGCGCCCTTCTTGAGATGAGCCGATACCAACCTGGGGGCGTGCTTTGGGGAGATAATCTTTCTCCAGAAATTTTAGCAGGTCCTTATAGGCAGGCAAAACCGCATTATCGAGCGCCGCGCGTCCTAAGGCTTTCAAGCGGGACTTTTCGTCGTCCGAAAAATCCTCTGGCAGGTTTTTGAACGGCGCGAAATAAGGATGGCTGTCCGCATTATATTCGGACAGGGTTTTTACCACATTGATAATTCCCGGAAGAATCTCGGAGGACGCTGTAAATCCGGTTTCCATGCCGCGGCGCATATTCGCTTTATGTTGCCCGAAATATCTTGGAACGGATGTTAGCCGAGCGGCGTAGGCTTCGAAATCGGCCGGCTTTTTAAAGGATGTCTGACGGGATACATAGCTAAGCTCATTAAAAAACCCCGAGTCGTTGGTGAATGGAATGCGGGCCTCGTCAAAAGGCGCCCGGCGACTATGTTGATTGAGCGTAAAACCGAAAAGATCGTAATTGAGACGATCGGCGGGCGCAAGTGAACTTGGATCAATCCCATTATGCCGATTTTTGAAGTCTGTCATCGCGTCATTATACGACTTGTCGTTTTCCGGAGAGACATCGGGAAGACGCCGTAACGCCTCTTCATCCCCGTCATTGCCAGCCGAGTAAGGGTTCGATTTTTTCAAATAATCCTGATAATCAGAGATCAACTGAAACAGATTGTCTTTCTTGGCGCAAATCTGCTGCCCAT
>CALDSY010000141.1 GCA_937924355.1 uncultured Caulobacterales bacterium | reverse complement strand
TCTTCATAAAAACTGAATATCATTCATTTTTAATAAGAGTCAATGGCGAAACAGTACGCAAAGACAAGACAGGAAAAGGTGGCTGACCGGGAAATAGCCATTCTCGATGCGGCTGTTTCTGTCTTTGATGAAAAAGGCTATGCCAAAGCCTCTATGGCGGAGATTGCCCGCCGGGCAGGGGTGGCCGACGGCACGCTCTATCTTTATGTGAAAAACAAAGAGGATATGGTCCGCAGTGTGCTGGCCCGGTTTTACGCTCAGCTGACGGAGACGGCGCAAAAGGGCGTGGATAAACGTGACGGCACTAAAGCCAAGCTCAAATTCCTTGCCCGTCACCACATGCGCGAAGTCATGGCCAATTGGCGGGTTTTGGAAATTGCCCCGCTGATCGACCGATCCTCCGAGCAATACCGCCAGAGCGAGCTTTACAGCCTCAACCGGGCCTATGTGTCCGTGTTTGACCGAGTCGCCAAAGCCGCCATCTCAGAGGGTCTGCTCCGGCCCGAGACAGAGCTCTGGGTGCTCAGGGATATGTTCTTCGGCGCCATGGAGTACTCTGCCCGCACCATGATGTTCGTTCGGCGCGATGACGACATCAATGGGTTCGTGGATAATTTGCTCTACTTAGTACTTAGCCAAGAAAAACAGACGCCAGAAACTGACGTGCTTTCAAGATTGGAACAGATCGCGGATAGGCTGGAAGCGAACTCTGGCTAACCCCGTCGTTTTCATTTAGTGAAGTCTTTATGACCATCCTAAGACCGGACCACTTTACAGTTCTGACCGATGACCTGACGGTGACCGAAGCTTTTTACACAAACCTGCTCGACTTTACGGTTGGTCCGCGACCGGAATTTTCGTTTCCCGGTATTTGGTTTTATTCGGGGGAAAAAGCCATTCTTCATGTGGTGCAAGTTGACGAAATGCCAAACCCACGTAATGGCGTGCTCGATCATATGGCCTTTCGGAGCGAAGATATTAATGCGCTATTGGGCAAGTTGAAAGCGGCGGATGTTGAGTACCGCGTCAAGCGATTGCCGGAACGCTTTAATGACTGGCAGGTCTTTTTTCACGATCCTAACGGGGCCAAGGTCGAAGTAGACTTTGATGGCGTAGAAGAGGTTGACCCGGGCACCTAAAATCCGACAAATTTCGAAAAACCGTCTACGGGCTCTCGCTCGGTCCGAAGCGTATTGACGGGCACGGACATATCAGCTTTGCCCAGGGCCATGCCCGAATAAATAACCTCATTCTCATCAAGGGATAGCTGTTTGTGGACGCTGTCTCGGACCTGCGCCCAGATCTCCTGCATACAAGTGGCATAGCCTTTGGCCTGCGCCACCAGACAGACGGTCTGCATGAACATGCCCAGCGACGCCCATTGATTGCGGCCATGCAGGCGATCAATGGTAAAGAAAATGCCTGCGGGCGCGCCGTAGAAATTATAATTATCAATGACCCAATTCATCCGCGCGGCCATATCATCGCGCTCTATTCCCATGAGCTCATACATGCCTTTGCCAACCCCGGCGCGTCGGTCCTGATATTTCTGTGGCAAGTCTTTGGGATAGATCGGGAAGTCACCTTCTTCGCTGGGTGCCTGAGCTTTAAAGGCCTTGATGGCCAGATCGCTTACGGCCTGTTTCGCCTCGCCGGTGACGACGATGGTGCCCCAGGGCTGCAGATTGGAACTGGACGGGGAGAAGCGGGCAATATCGAGGATTCCCTCTATATCCGATTGCGGCACTGGATCTGTGAGGAACGCCCGGGTTGAGATGCGTGTTTTTACCGCTGTGATGACGTCCATGGTGGGGCTCCTGGCTGGCTTATTTTTGAAAACTTATATTATCCCGCAGCCGTTACAACCAAGATATTTACTTGGACTAGCGATAACGTCATTTTGACAGTGGAAATAGATTATTCCCTTGCCATTTAGAGATGAGCACGACACACAGTGTCAGGCTTTCTTGATGTTTCTCGGCGGCCAGGTCGACGCAACCGTGTGACCGGAAAGTATTTCAATGAAAAACCTAATTATCGCGGCTTTGGCTGCCCTGTCCTTGAGCGCGTGCGCCACAGTCGAAACCAAACCGAACGCATCCGAGTTAAAAACCGAAGGCTCTTTGCCTCAACGTGTTCAGATCGATTCTAGGACGGCTATGGCAGAAAATGCCGATCATGACAATGTGACTCACGACACACGTTCGGCTTCGCCGGATTATACCAATGAAACTCTTTTATACGGCGCCATGACAAAATTTGAACTGACCCGTTTTGTCGAGACTGTGAGGGCTGGAAATCAACAGGCCGTATTGGAGCAAGATAACATAATAACCGTTTTTGCGCCGAATAATTCAGCTTTCGAATATGCTGGCCGTCCGGGACAAGGGGTCACAGCAGAATTTCTACGCGGTCATATGGTTGCCGGTAGCTATGATCTTCAAAACCTGAAGACAGCCATATCCGAAAATGGCGGACCTATCGCTCTGAAGACCTTATCCGGTAAAACGCTGACCGCTTACAATATGGACGGAAAGATCAAAGTGTCCGGTGCCAATGGCGTCTTAGCCACCATCACCCAAAGCGATATGATGCACTCCAATGGAGTCATGCATCATATCAGCGATGTTCTGGTCAAATAGAGGTTTGATCATGGGGGAAAATTCCTGGTCCGTAAAATTATTGGGAGGGGCCTGATCACACCGATCGGAACTCCGTCCCCCTAAGTAAAAATGGTACGGCTATTTTCTCCAATGACTTGGGCTATCCGATCCTAAATATTGGCTGCCGATCGTTTATATGTATCGGGGCTAAGCCCCCTCATGATCACCCGCATATTTATCTCAGGCTCAACAGGGATGGCGTTCAAAATTGCCCTTACTGCAACACGCAGTATTTCTTTTGTCGTGACCTCGGAGCGCGGCAGGCCATCCCAAGCCTGGTAGAAATTGGAACGGGCGACTATGCCGAATGGCATTTAGAGGGATTACTCGGAAAGTAAAACGCCTGCAATATAATGAGCATTCAGAGCGGCGCGGTTTTTTCGCCGCTGCGCTTTCTTTATTTAAACCTTGCTATTTGGTGACGTGCGCGTATGAGCGCCCTATCGATTTTGGCCAGACGATCGGCTTGTAGGATATTATAGCCCTAATACCGGGCAGCGATATCAAAACAGTTTTTTTCCCTATCCACATCGACCTAAAAACCCGCCCACAACGGGCAGGGTGTTCATGACGTGAAAGGAATAAACATGTCAGATACGCAAAAAGGAACCGTAAAGTTCTTCAACACAGCAAAAGGTTTTGGCTTTATAGAACCTGAATCCGGTGACGACGTTTTCGTTCACATCTCCGCGCTGGAACGCGCCGGGCTCTACGGCCTCAAAGAAGGTGAACGCGTTGAATTCTCCACCGCGAAAGACAAACGATCCGGCAAAATTGCCGTCGATATGATTTCAAAGTCTGAGTAATTCACTTGAATAAATAAGATCGGTGTGAGCCACAAGACGGCTCACACT
>CALDSY010000140.1 GCA_937924355.1 uncultured Caulobacterales bacterium | reverse complement strand
ATTGGAGCTGTCACCAAATTGGTTATGTCCAAAGTGAGTGATCCCCACATAACGCACACCGCGCTCCGCCCACATGGGGACGTCTTCGATGGATGGGCCGAGCGGAAAAGCGTTTTCCATACCAACCAAAGCGATCAGCTTTCCATCTTGGTAGCCTTTGCGGACCTCGGCGGCTGTTGTGGCGAAAGCGACCCGGTCTTTATAGGCCTCGGCCATCATGCGAATGCCTTTGATCCGGGTCTCCGCAATCTTGCTGGCCTGGGCATAGCCGGCCTGGGTCAAATCCCCTTGCGGTGTGTAGACAATAAAGAAGGCGGCGTTTAGCCCGCCGGAGCGCATTTTCACCAGATCAGACTGCAGATCCGTCGGCTCGCCCGGATCAACTTCTGTCATATAGGTCAGCGGCACGTCCACATGGGTGTCCAGCGTCAATGTCTGGTTATGGATTTTAGCCACGTCACGTTCAGCGGCAGGCGTTTCAGTTTTACCGGGCGCAGAGTCCTGGCAGGCCAGAAGTATAAACGCGGGTAAGGTTAGGAGTAATTTTTTCATGGGCGTAGATTAACGCCAAAACCTAATCCACTGCAAGCAGGTCTTGGTATTCGAGAGCTTTCACATGTTTTTGCAAGCCCCCAGTCAATGAGCTCGGATTCTGGATGAAAATATGTGGAACTGGACTGACAAGACGTTAAGCTCATGCATAACGCTATGATGATAAGTTTTCTCATTCGTCTGCATAGCTCGATTCAGACTCAGCATGGGCTTTGAGGTGATCATAAAAGGTCCACTCATCCTTTTCATCAAAACCGGCAATCTCGTGAAAGGCCATGGCAATTCTTGGCGTGTCCTTTCTGATATGAGGATAATAGCTATCATAGGTAAAACGGCGATCGTCGGATCGACCATCCAGGTCAATAAACTCCGCGCCTGTTGAGACTTCCCCGTATTCATATATATCCGCATCTGCCTGATTCCAGACATCATAGGTCTCGAGCACATTTAAAAACTCGGTGGTTGCTGCTTTTGAGGCTTTTATCGAATATCGTTTGTCAGGTTGTTTTCCGCCTCTAACTTTATATCCGCGTTTTGTGGTTCGGATATACACGTTAGCTTTTCCGTCCCTCAAAGTTTTGACCTTTATAAGATAGATAGGGTCACCGGCCTGAGCTATACGCAGCCGAAAGATACCCTCCCCGTCTTTTACAGTTTGTTTTTCGAGCGGTCTTTCATAAAATTCCCGGTAATCGTAATAATTCCTGGATAGACTCGCACAAGCGGAAAGCCACACGGTCCACGCACAAACCAATATCCACATCAAACCCTTCATGTGAACTTGTTATCATATTACATGACGAATGAAAAGCGCAAAAGAAAAGCCTCCCCGAGGGAGGCTTTTAAATTCAATTCTGTGACGCGGTCTATTCGGCGGCGGCGTCTCCGATTTCAGCCGGGAACGCCTCAGCGGGTTCCTGTCCCGCTGCGCGAGCTTCAAGCAATTCTTGATCCCGAGCATTGGATAGCTTTTGATACTTACGCAAATTAGCGCCTGTACCAGCCGGAATGAGACGACCCACAATGACGTTCTCTTTCAGACCTTCGAGCATATCTTCTTTCCCTTGAACAGAAGCTTCGGTCAGAACACGGGTTGTTTCCTGGAACGAGGCTGCGGAGATAAAGGAGCGAGTCTGCAAAGACGCTTTGGTGATCCCAAGCAGGATCGGCGTCGCTTCTGCCGGACGCGCATCTTTGTTCTCGGCCAGCATTTTCTCGTTATATTCCTGGAACTCAATCCGGTCGACCTGGTCGCCGCGCAGATAGGTGGTATCCCCTGCGGAGGTTACTTCAACTTTCTGGAGCATTTGACGCACAATGGTTTCGATATGTTTGTCATTAATCGGAACACCTTGTAAACGGTAAACGCCCTGGACTTCGTCGACCAGATATTCGGCCAGAGCTTCGACACCCATAATAGACAGGATGTCGTGCGGGGCCGGATTACCATCGAGCAGATAGTCGCCCTTCCTGACCGTATCACCATCCTGGACCAGCATGTGCTTACCCTTAGGGATGAGGAATTCTGACGGTTCCATTGTCTCGTCTTCCGGTGTGATCTGGATCTTGCGCTTGTTTTTATACTCACGCGTAAACTCGATCTTGCCGTCAATGTCTGCAATCACCGCATCATCCTTTGGACGGCGCGCTTCGAACAGCTCCGCCACACGCGGCAGACCCCCGGTAATGTCACGCTGGGTCGCACCGCCTGTTGGGATACGGGCCAGTTGATCCCCTGGCTTGACCTTGGCACCGTCCTCCAATGAGAGGATCGCGCCAACCGGCAACATGTAACGGGCAATATTGCCAGAGCCCAGTTTCACCGGCTCGCCATTGTCATCTTCGATGACAGCGACAGGCTGAATGTCAGAGGCTTTGGCATTGGCACGCCAGTCAACGATGACCTGATTGGTCATATTGGTGTCGTCATCGGTTTCTTCGCGCGCTGACACACCTTCGACAACATCCAGCAAGCGGGCTGTGCCGCCAACCTCGGTGATGATCGGCATGTTATACGGATCCCATTCCGCCAGCTTGTCGCCGCGGGAGACCTTGCCGCCATCCTTGATGGGTAGACGTGCGCCGTAGAAGACTTTGTGGGTTTCGAGCTCTTTGTCGTCATTGCCAACAACCTTGATGGTCAGGCTGCGGTTCATGACGATAAAGGACTTTGGCGAGGCCTGAACAATGTTCGCGCCCTCTTCATAAACCAGCTTACCTTCGTTGACACTTTCGATGCCGGACTTCTCGGACACAGAGGCTGTACCGCCAATGTGGAAAGTCCGCATAGTGAGCTGTGTACCCGGTTCACCAATGGACTGAGCGGCGATAACACCGATGGCTTCGCCCATATTGACCTTGGTTCCCCGGGCCAGATCTCGGCCGTAACACGTACAGCAAACACCATAGCGGGTTTCGCACGTCAGCGGCGAGCGAACACGCGCGGCCTGCAGGCCAGACTCGTCAATCTCGAGCATCATGTCTTCGTCGATATAACTATTGGCAGGATACATCAGATCGCCTGTTCGCGGATCTTGAAGATCTTCGGCTGTGTGACGGCCCAGCATACGCTCGCCCAGTGACACAACAATATCACCCCCGTTCACAACCGGCTTAAGCTCAATGCCTTCGCTGGTGCCGCAATCCTGTTCATTAACGATACAGTCCTGAGCAACGTCCACGAGACGACGAGTCAGGTAACCCGAGTTCGCCGTTTTCAGGGCCGTATCGGCCAGACCCTTACGGGCCCCGTGAGTGGAGTTAAAGTAATCCATCACAGACAGGCCTTCTTTAAAGTTAGCCGTAATCGGTGTTTCGATAATCTCGCCTGACGGCTTGGCCATGAGGCCTCGCATACCGGCAAGCTGCTTCATCTGGTTCTTGGAACCCCGGGCGCCGGAGTCGGCCATCATGAAGATCGAGTTGATCAACCTACGCTCACGGGCGGCTTCGTTCATCATGGCATCCGCCACCTTGTCCGTACATTTGGACCAGGCATCGACGACCTTGTTATACTTCTCACCTTTGGTGATCAGACCGTCTGAATATTGCTGTTCAAAATCAGACACAAGATCCTGTGTTTCAGCCACTAATGTGTACTTCTCTTCCGGGATGACCATGTCATCTTTACCAAAGGAAATACCGGCTTTGCAGGCTTCGCGGAAACCGAGACCCATGATCTTGTCGGCGAAAATCACCGTCGCCTTCTGACCGGCATGGCGATAAACAGTATTAATCAGATTTCCGATTTCTTTCTTGGTCAGAGTCTTATTCAGAACCTTGTAGGAAATCAGCGGGTGACGAGGAAGATATTCGGCAATTTTCAAACGCCCCGGCGATGTTTCGGCCACTTCGTAAGTGACAGTGCCATCTTCTGCCGTGACAGGGAATCGGCCTTTGACCTTGGCGTGGAGCGCCACATGTCCGCCGTCCAGGGCCGCTTCAACTTCGGCCATAGAGCCGAGCATCATGCCTTCGCCTTTTTCGTCGTCACGCATAAGCGACATGTAATAGAGGCCTAAAACGATATCCTGAGACGGGACGATAATCGGCTTACCATTGGCCGGTGACAGGATGTTGTTGGTGGACATCATCAGGACACGAGCTTCCAGCTGGGCTTCGATCGATAGCGGGACGTGAACGGCCATTTGGTC
>CALDSY010000139.1 GCA_937924355.1 uncultured Caulobacterales bacterium | reverse complement strand
GGCATGAGAGAGCTTTGGGCAACGGGCTATATGCACAACCGGGTGCGCATGGTGGCGGCCAGTTTCCTGATCAAACATTTGATGATTGATTGGCGGGAAGGTGAGCGCTGGTTCTGGGATACGCTCTTTGACGCCGATCCGGCCAATAATACGGCCAGCTGGCAATGGGTGGCCGGCAGCGGGGCGGACGCTGCGCCCTATTTTCGGATTTTCAATCCCTTTGGACAGGGCGAGAAATTTGACCCGGACGGCACCTATGTGCGCCAATGGGTACCCGAACTGGCCCGGCTGCCCAGCAAATTTATCCATCAACCCTGGGAAGCGCCCCAGCTTGTCTTGATGGAAGCGGGCGTCAATCTGGGCGAGACTTATCCGCGGCCTATTGTTGATCACAAACAGGCCCGCGAAACGGCCCTGTCCGCCTATAAGGCCATGAGGGGTTAGCCATGCGTGTTGCAATCATCGGAGCCGGGATATCTGGCCTGTCCTGCGCAAAAGTCCTGAACGGGGCCGGCCATGACATTACAATTTTCGAAAAAAGCCGCGGCATTGGCGGACGGCTGGCAACCCGCCGCACGCCGGACGGTCTTAGATTTGATCACGGCGCTCAGTTCTTCACTATACGGACGGAACCCTTTCGCGAATTTCTAGCGGGCGAAACTCTGAAATGGCCCGCCCGCCGGGATTTCGCGCAAAACAATGACTGGCATATAGGCGCGCCGGATATGAAGTCCTTCCTAAGGACCATTGCTGGTTCGCTCAATATTCAGCTTGAAACCCGCATTGAGGCCATCACTTTTGATGACGGCCTGTGGCGTCTTGGTGGGCAGGGTGCAGAGTTTGGTGTATTTGACCGGGTGATTATCACAGCGCCCAGCGTTCAGGTTCAGGCTTTGACTGAGTTTTCACCGCGTCTGCAAAGCCATATTGGCGCCGTCCATATGGCCCCCTGCTGGACCTTCATGCTCACTTTAAATAATCCGTCGGTTCTGGATCAAGACGCCTATCGAAACCCTCAGGCTAATTTGGCTTGGCGGGGGCGAAACTCCAGTAAGGCGGGCCGGGCGGCGACACCTGAATGCTGGGTCGCCCATGCCAGCCCGCAATGGAGCACAGAAAATTTGGAGCTGGATAAAGAGCAAGCCTTGCAAATGCTCTTACCGGAAATCTGTCAGCTTTTAGACGCCTCTATTGATGATCTGATATGCTTTTCCGCCCATCGCTGGCGCTATGCCAAAGTCACAAAACCGCTGGGCGCGCCGTTTATCTCTGACGAGACGGGCACATTGTTTGCGGCCGGTGATTGGTGTCTGGGCGCGCGGGTCGAAGACGCCTTCACCAGCGGCTATGAACTGGCTCAGCATTTATTGAAGAGCTAGGAGCCCGGCGTCCGTGAAGAAACAGCATCTTCCATCAAAAATCTGCCCTGTTTGCCAGCGGCCTTTTAATTGGCGCAAAAAATGGGAAAAGAACTGGGACGCTGTGCGCTATTGCTCAGAGCGGTGTCGGCGGGCTAAGAAACAAGCATGATAAAAACTATTCTTATAACAGGCGCCACAGACGGCATTGGTTTGCTGACGGCGCAGAAATTGTCGGCTCTTGGTCACACAGTTTTACTGCATGGTCGTAATGCCGAAAAACTGGACAGGGTTAAATCTGAATTGGGGAATAGCTATCCCGAAGTTAAGCTGTCGACCTATGTCGCTGATCTGTCTGACCTATCCGCTGTCAATGCCATGGCAAGTTCCGTGAAAACGGATCATGATAAGCTGGACGTGCTGATCAATAATGCTGGGGTTTTGAAAACTCCGCAGACCATCACACAAGACGGAATGGATATTCGCTTTGTGGTCAATATGCTGGCACCTCTTTATCTGACTGAACAGCTTTTGCCTCTCATTCCAGAGACGGGCCGTATTCTGAATTTGTCGTCGGCCGCTCAAAATCCAGTAGACCTTGATGCCCTTAAGGGCCAGAAGCAACTAGACCGAGACATGGACGCTTATGCTCAGAGCAAGCTCGCCATCACCATGTGGTCGCGGATTTTAGGGGAAGAGATGCGCGGCGGGCCCATCGTCTATTCCGTGAATCCAGGGTCATTGCTCGGCACGAATATGGTCAAAGGCGGATTTGGTATTGATGGCAATGACGTCAATATTGGCGCAGATATCCTCGTGCGATTAAGTCTCGATGATGAACTGAACGCGTCATCGGGCTCCTATTTTGACAATGATGCCGGCCAATTCGGCGCGCCTCATCCGGATGCGTTAGATGATGAGAAATCTGTCGCGGTCGTTGCTGCCGTAAAAGATCTGGTGACACGCCTTACATCAAAACACTGATTTCAAAGTCCGCAGACGCGCCTTTGCTTAGGCCCTCAGCTTCTCGTACAGACTTCTTAATGGGCAGGATATAGGCGTCCTGCTCTTTGCTCGGGAAAATAGACGTCAGCCATTCCGTGCGACCACATACGGCTTTGACCCGGACCGATCCAAATCCGGTTTTCCGGTGCCGGGTGAAGATTTTTATGTCTTTTGAAATGTCTTGCGGCAGGGTGACGAAATGCCATGAACCACCGCGTTTCTCTCCATTGGATTTCCATTCCCAGAGTTCGGTTGTAAATGAAAAATCCAGATCGATCATGGTAACGTAAAAACTCCCGAGGATGTGATTTGTCTGACATTCCGATTCAGCTATAGGTGTCTTATGAAAAAATTAATAGCCATAACGAGTTTACTGTTCCTGAGCGCATGTGCACAGGCTCAAACGCCCCAAACCGACAAAACCAATCCCGTGCCCGTCATCGAGGCATCAGGAAAAACCGACACTGCCGTTTTCGCGGGCGGCTGTTTCTGGTGTATGGAATCCGATTATGAAAAATTGCCGGGCGTCATCGAAGCCGTGTCAGGCTATGCGGGCGGCACGACCACCAACCCCACCTATAAAAACCATACCAAAACCGGATTTTATGAAGTGGTTGAAGTCACCTATGACATAGGCCTTTTGACCTATGACGATCTTTTGGATCATTTCTGGATTAATATTGATCCGACCGATGACGGCGGTCAGTTTTGTGACCGGGGACCATCTTACCGCACAGCCATTTTTGCACGGCCTGATCAAATCGAAGCAGCGCGGGCTTCAAAATCAAACCTTGTAGCGAATAAGCCGTTTAGCAATGATATTGTAACCCCGGTCTTAGAGGCGGTCACCTTCTACGAAGCCGAAGACTATCATCAGGATTTCTACCAAAAAGAAAGCGCCCATTATAAGCGCTACCGCACGGGTTGCCGCCGGGATGCCCGGCTGGCACAGCTTTGGGGTGCCAAGTAGAGCTTACTCCGCGGGCTGGGTGTCCGGTTTTTTAAGGACGGCAGCCCCATAAAGTTTCGGGCTGAGACTATCGGCCCAAAACACCTTACCCAGGCCGCGCGCGGTCTTGGCTAGATATGTCACATAAGACGGATGTCCCATAAGCTTGAGGACCCAATAAGCCGGCGCATACATGCACATCTGAATGGTTCCCGTGATCATAAACCGAATGACACCGGGCGCGCCTTTTAGGCCGCGATTGGCGTGAATATGGGTCGGTCCTTGACCAAAGGCAAAGTTCCGGGTCCAGATATATTCAGGCGTTGCGCGTTTCGCGGGAACGATTTCCCAAGCCTTTGCATGGGGTGACCATCCAACGAGTGTGCCGTTTTGCCGAAGATGATCAAACAAGATATCATCCTCGCCGCCGGTTTCATTCAGCCTTGTATCAAAGGGCGGGTCTGGCATTTCGCAGAGATTAAGGTCCAGCAGACAGCCGCCTGTTCCCAGTGTTTCTGTCATGATCCCCTCGTGATCCATATCCGCAATCCGGGAGAAAAACGGCTCCATGTAAGGATTGCGCGCATCATCCGCATTGGGCATCAAAGCAACGGCCGGTCCAAAAACAATTCCGGCCTTGAGCTTAAGAGAGGTATCGACCAGTTTTTGAACCCAGTTGTCCAAAGCTTCCATGTCATCATCCAAGAAAACAATAAACCGACCGCGGGCAGCTTCGAGAGCGCCATTGCGGGCATTGGAAACTCCTGGATCCGGCACATGGACGTAAACAATTTCAACAGGGCAGGTTTTCGCAAATTTAGTGACGAATGCCTTTGCTGAGCCTGCCGGATCATTATCGGCAACCACGATCTCCATGGCGCGTCCATCGACCGTTTGATGAGCCAGACTTTTCAAGGCAATCTCAATGCCGTCCGGTCTTTGAAACGTCGGGACGATCACAGATACGCCTTCGCCCCAGTTTTGTTTTGTTGTGTTGGTCATACGGCTACCCCCTTTAGTGCCGATATTGCGTCACGAATTGTCATGACATCTGCGCCCGCGGCCTTAACAGCTTCAATTATCTGGCGCATATCTTCTGGTTTGCACCCATAGCTCGACGGATTCTTGCGAACGTCATGAGTGAAAAATGTCAGCCAACCCCCGGTTTTACCCAGATTTTGAA
Source organism: uncultured Caulobacterales bacterium (assembly GCA_937924355.1). GTDB lineage: Bacteria > Pseudomonadota > Alphaproteobacteria > Caulobacterales > Maricaulaceae > JACOMS01. The sequence goes on along the minus strand of CALDSY010000139.1, from coordinate 7,473 downwards.
CGGCGGTGACGGCTTGGTCTATTGTATTACTATATAGCGGAATTGACCCAATTTGGTTCAGGTCCACATGGTTTGTGTGGACTTTCTTGTTAATGCCGCGAGACCCCTTAAACTTTGACTGCATGGCCTTTTTTAATGCCGGATAGGTTTCGCCATAAGGATAAGCAAATGTATCTGAAGGCGGCAGTCCCAGCTCTGCGAGTGCATTTTGATTTTTGGCGATATCCAGTTTGAAATTCTCCAAACCCATAGACTTAGCATCGCGGTGTGAGAATGTGTGCTCACCAATTTCATGTCCGGCTTCGAACAGCGCCCGTGCGTCCTCGGCGCTCATCATCTTACCCAAATGGTTTTCAACATTAAACAGGCCGCAAGCTACATATATGGTGGATTGCCATCCCATTTTGTCTAGGGCTGCAACACCATTATCCAGGCCGGATTTTGGACAGTCATCAAAAGAGAAACTGACGATGGCGCGCTCAGGGCTGACTTTAACAGAATGCTGCGCAAGTTTGACGGTCAAACGCCGACAAACGCGGGAATAGAGCGTCGTACTAGGCTCATAGGCCCAATCTGTCTTTTTCGAAACAGGTGCTAGTCCCATACTCATGCGAACGTCTCCGCATACCAGCTGGCCCGCCATAATTTCAGCGCAAGCAATCTTAAACGCACCGGCATGAATCCCAGTTTGACGATCAACCGCAACAAAGGCCGGGACAGTTTTTGACCGGGAACTTTCCGAAGTTTCTGTACGATCTGGTAAAGGGGCAAAGTCTTGGCCAAATCCGGATGTTTATGCGTAAAGCGCTGATAGTTTGGCCCGCTTGTTTTAAATCGTTTCAGTAAGGTCTCTGTTGTTTCAAGACCCAGATGCCAGGCCGGAATATCCGCGTGGACCAGGCTGAATTTTTTGAAAACCCGCGCCGCCCATTCGCTATCTTCCCATCCCCAACCTGAAAACTCAGGATCAAAGGGCTCTGAGAGCAGCACGTCTTTTTTAACGGCGAGATTGGATGAGCAAACAAATTGCGGCCCAGCGGCTTGTCGTTCCTCCAGGGTCAAACAGTCGGACACTTCTGACAGGGCCCGATGAAGTTCACGATCCGGATCATCCGATTGTTCCAAGACTTTGAAACCGCCAAAGATTACATCACAATCCAATTCATCGATCAGTTTGACGTAGTCGTGAACAAAGCTCTTTTTCTCGGGCCGCATATCGGCATCAAGGAATAAGACCCAAGGTGACTTGGCGAGTTCAAATAATTGATTTCGGGCAAAAGAGCGGCCCCGGTTTTGTTCGGCTATAAAAAGCCCAACAGGAGCGTCACTTTCTTTTACGCAAGCGATCGCCTTGCAATTCAGATCCGTGTCATTGCTGCCATCATCATAGACCAGGATTTCTACATCCCGCCGAGTCTTGCATTGCTCTGACAGGGCCTTGATCAACGGGACCGGATCGTCGTGATAATAAGGAATAAGAATCGAAAGCTTGGGTTTTTCGGGTCGACCTGCCGGGCTGACAAAGGGATTTATTTTTACATCACTGGTCATGTGGTGGCCTCCAATGAGGCGTCATTGATATCCGCGTTGACGGTCTCTTCTACGCGCTTACCGGGACGAATTTTATAATAGATATTCTGAATGATGCGCCGGCAGCCCGCTGTATTCGTCGAGAAGCAGAACAAGCCATAAACCGCAATGCCGACACTGGCTTTGATCATGATCTCAATGAAATCCGGAGTGCCGTCTGGAATGGGAATACTCATGACAACGCCCGCCATAATAAGGCAAGCGAAAGTGATTTGCAGAAATGCCTTAATCGGGATGGGTATCGGGAAGTAGCGCCGTCCAATGACCAGAGCCGCGATCAAGCCAACAGCATAGGCGACAACCGTCGACCAGACAGCACCCATAAGACCGTATTTTGGAATGAGAACCAGGTTCATACCGATATTAATCAATACGGGAGGAACCATGGCCCAGACAAACATCTGGGTTTTTCCTGAGAGCATAAAGGCCCGCTGGGCATAATAAGAGATCATGCCATTCATGACGCCGGCAAAGGCAATCGCGGGCATGATTTTTACAGCGCCGTCTCTGAATTCTTCACCGAGAATAAACGCGGCAGGTTCAGCGACCAAAGCAATACCGGTCGCGGCGGGCATGGCAATCCACAATAGGCTGGCACCATAGTCGCGCAGCACGGCTTTGGATTTCTCCAAGCCCTCTTTTTCCAACGCGGTTACGGCGACCGGCGTTATCGCCATTCCGATCCAGATAAACAAAACATCCAGACTGCGATTGGCAAAGTTATAACTGGCCGAATACTCACCGGCTGCAGAATCGCCCATAATCCCTTTGATCAAATACATATCGCCGGACGTCAGCGCGTAGGTCAGAATTAAAGAGATGCTGATGGGCATGCCATAATGAAAGTAGAGTTTGGCTTTCTCAGCAGAGACCTCTCCGTTTTTCATGTTTTTAAGCATGAAGGGCAGATCGAAACATAAGACAACAAAGGTCCCGATGATAATGCCCAGAAACATACCCATTTCCGGCTGGATATCAGTGTATTTTCTGAGCAACACAATCAGGATCAATCCGGCGGTAAAGCTAATCAACTGAAACGAGGCAAAGCTTGCACTGTAACGTTTGATGCGATGGGCCGCTTTGTGGGCCTCCATTCCGAGATTTAAGAAAAGTTGGATTGTCGTCGATGCCAGACCCACAAAAAGCAGCGGTTTCAAATCCGCAGGAATGCCGGGCACGAAGAGTATAACCGACCAAAATAGCGCCAGCGTCGGGATCGCCGTTCGCAAGGCATATTTATATATGGTTTTGACGTGGGTATTGACATTGTCTTCACGTTCCGCCCGCGCCTGATAGCGAGCCATCGCGGCCTCTAGCCAGGTGAAGAAACCCATGTGAAGGCCCATCATTGTGATCATCGCGACGGCGTAGCGGCCATATTCGGCGCTGCCGAGCAAGCGTGTCAGAATAACAATACCGCCGAAACTGACGACCAGAGACGCCAGATTAACCGGTATATAGGCAAGCATGGAGCGGCCAATCATGACCGCTCCTTCCCAGCTGCCCAGCTGTTGGGTTTAAGTGCCATTAACGAATATTCTCCGAATCTCCGAGCAGGCACGGAATTGTTTTGAACATGATGACAATGTCGAACCAGATTGATGCGCGTTCGATATATTCTACATCCAATTGAACACGGCGGGCGACACTGGCCGCATCATGCATGGGACCGCGGGATCCATTGATCTGGGCCCAGCCTGTCATACCTGGCTTTACCTTGTGACGGTGGGCGTATTCCTCGACCAACTTATAACTTTCTGTATCGCCTGTGCGCATACCAACCGCATGTGGACGCGGTCCAACCAGGGACATGTCGCCTTTGAGAACGTTGAGTAATTGCGGGAGCTCATCCAAAGAGGTTTTTCGGATAAAGCGCCCGACGCGTGTTACTCTGCTATCGCCTTTGACAACTTGTTGCGCCGCTTTCAGATCCTGCTGTTCAACCCGTAGCGACCTGAATTTGTAAACGTGAAAGACCCGGTTATTAAAGCCTTCGCGGGGCTGCTTGAATAGCATGGGCCCTGGACTATCGAGCTTAACAGCAAGACCAATGAGCGCCAGAACGGGCGCGCCCAATACTAAGACGGATCCACTGATAACGATATCCATTAGGCGTTTTAGGGCTGTGTGGCCGCCGCTCTTGGGCTTGCCGGTCACGTCCTGGACGCTGATATTGGCGATCTGTGTCAGGCGTTGTTGAATGTGATCATAGTTCTCAAACTCGTCGACAACAAAGGCAATCCGGTTCGGCAAGCGGCGGATTTGATGGACGAGTTGACTTTTGCGGGCATGGGCCATGCTAGGCAGTGTCACCACAATACGGTCTATATAAGGCAGTTCGGTCCAGGCCAGTAGATCATCGACTTTACCAACAACCGGTACACCATAAATATTTTCAGGCGCGCGGCTTATACGATCATCGAAAATTGCTAATATATTCAAGTCCTTAGACTTGGCATTCTGCTCAATCAGACGGCGCGCCGAGTCTGTTGCCCCCAGCATGACGATATTCGGTGCAAGGGCCTTGCGATCATGCAGGCGACGAACCTGAAAGTAATAAAGCGAATGCAATAAGAAGAGCGAAACAACGCCCCAAAATCCAGCGAAGGCCAGCATGTCCGGCGAAAACGTGGCCGGTTTCAGGATCAGAGCCGTTGTCAGCCAGGCGCCGATGGCGGAAAATCCGGCAAAGAAGACTTTTTTCTGGTGCGCGCCGAAACTCTCGGACGGATGAAAATTATGCGCGCCGCTAATCAATAGCGTTCCGGCAAACATAAATGCCCCGAGGATACCGGCGGCAATAGGCGCAATAACGCCCTTATTATTGGTTCCGATATAGGCGTTCCAAACCACCAGCATGATAATCGCGGTGACCCAGACAATATCTGAAACCCTCAAGGCATAGCGTAAAGCAGAGCCATTCACTTGGCCCTTTGGGACCAAGATAGAGTTGATCGGACGCCTGACAACAGGTTGCACCGGCGTAATTGGATCGAGACGAGCCTCTTTCTGGAGAGGCCCTTTTTGTTTTGCAGTTGACATCTCATTTCCCACTATTCAGCCATCCTTCTATTCGAATTGAGCAAATATTACGTAAACGCGTTTGAGAAAATGTGTTGCGAATGCCGTGCCGACTGTCCCAAAACTGGACCGAGATGGAACACTGCCATATGATTTATGGTTAAGATTTGGCTAAGCGAGCCCGAGACTGTCCCGAAATGATGAAAGACCGTTTGAAAATCCTTACATCTTTCTTACGAAAAAATGTGGAGTTATATCAAAATGTGACAGAATTTCAGGCTCGGGACCCGTTCTGTCCCGCTTTGTGTCAAAAACGAACAGAGACGGGCGGCCCGTATCAGAGCGGGATTATTCGCCCAAGGCCTCATAGGTAACCAGGCGGAAACGGTATGTTTCGGCAGATTTCATTTTTCTGGCGATAACCCCGTGGAGATTGTCGTCCCAGCCCGTCCATCGTTCGACAAAGGCATTGGCTTTGGCCCGGTTGCCTTCATGTTGAATGGCGATCACTTCTTTTAGCAATGACCGAACGGCCTGCGGATATGTGTCATAGTCAATAGTGATGCGGCCGTCCTCGAAGGAAATCAGGCCTTTATCCATGAACCAGTTAAATTGCATGAGCTGCATGGTGGCATAGGCTTGGCCGCGCCTGGGTTGGTTCTTACGCATGACCCGTAAAATGCCAGACGCGTAAATGGAGCGCAGCTGTTTTTCCGTAAATGCACCGGCCGTGTGAAGGCGCGGCGCGGCGAAGAGTGAAACTAGATCCGCTTTCATTTCTTCATACAGATCGGCAGTCTCTTGTAAGGCCGCGTCTATATCGCCGCCGTCTTTGGTTTGGTCCGGCCCGAGATAATGACCGATCTCATGCCAAAGCGTGCGGTAGAAATTCCCTTCCAGATCCAGATCATTGTGATGCACCGGGTCGGTTCCGGCTTTAAAACTAGTCGAGGCGGTTTCGTAGAGGCGTTCATTGCGCAGGATATTGGAGCGGATCAAAATGGTGCGGCCAAACTGACGGGACAAATGTCCTTCATTGGGCAGGATGGTCGCCGTGTTCGTGCCCCGGGCCTGTCCGAAATCGGCAATCACATTATAGACGCCAACGGGAATGCGGTTACTGACTTGCTTCTGAGCCGTATAAGGCAGGGCGTCCTCTATGGCCTGAATATCCCCGAGCGAGCTGGAAAGTTCGGCGCTCTTGGCCTTGTCGCGCAGAAGCAGTGATAAAGAGAAGAAACTCTTCACGCCCAGCAATGGGTCGTCATAGGTTTCGTAGCTGCCGATCTGAGCATTCAGATTCCCCGTATACTCGCCCGTAATCCACATGGCGTCGCTGCCATCATAATTATCGGCCAGCATATCCCGGGCCCGGGACCGCAAATAGCGGGCAAAGGCGATGTCTTCGGTTTCAATATGATCAGCGGCCTTTTGCAAGCGGTCATAAACGAAAAAGATATCTTCAGGGTAGCTGACGGAATAGGGCAGGCCAAAATAGGTGTCTGCCGTTTCAATCCGTTCGCGCAGACCCGGATGTAATCGGTCCAGACTTGGATATTCATCCAGCCGGTCCAGAGCCATCTTTTTATTCTCAGGCGTCGCGGCCATGACCACGGCGCGCAAATCCAGGATTTCATTTTTGCGCTCAGGATGGGCAGCGAAGAATGCCTCCAAGTCTTCGCGCTTGGTCCCCGACGGATAGACATTCCCTGATGCGGTCATGTTTTGAGTATTTAGAAAACTGACGCGCCGATTGTCGAGCGTCGTGGTGACCGGGCCTTTCATCATCCGAAACAGATCTTTGAGGTCTTGCCGCACATTTGGATCGGATATCTGGCGTTCGATATCCCGCGCCTGGGGATGGACCTGTTCCAGGTAAAGTGTGTGAAGTCGGTGCCCCGCCGCCAGCAATTCCTGGACAGCCCGTTTTTCGTTCGCCGTCAGCTGACTGTCATCATAGTCCAGTCGCAGGCGCATGGTTTTGTCCAAAATGGGCTGGCTTTGCGCGGCGGTCCATTGGGTATCGAAATAGTTTTCCGAAGGGGCTTCTACTTTGGTGGATTGGACGGGAGCTGTGGGTGTTTCCGATCGACAGGCACTTAACAATAGAGCCAGACTCGTAATCGCTAGTGCGCGTATCAGCATGATAATTCCTTTTGCTTATCGGTTGCGTTTAAGGCCAGCTATATCGGCGAGGACCGCATAGGCGGCCTCGAGAACATTTGTGCCCGGTCCGAAAATCTCTGAGACACCGACCGCGCGCAAAAAGGCGTAATCCTGTTCCGGGATAACCCCGCCCACGACCACTTTGACGTCTGTGTCTTTCAAAAGCTTGATCAGCTCGGGTACGAGCGTTTTATGTCCTGCCGCGAGCGACGAGACGCCGACCACGTCGACACCTAGCTCTTTGGCGCGCTCCGCTGTTTCTGACGGCGTGGCGAACATATCGGTCAGGTCCACTTTGAAGCCCAGATCAGCAAAGGCGGTGGCGATGACTTTCGCGCCCCGGTCATGACCATCCTGGCCCATTTTCGCGATGAGCACATAAGGGTCTTTGCCAGAGTCTGATTTATATTCGGCGATTTTATCGGCCACATTTTGATAGGCCGGGTCATCTTGATAGGCGGCGGAGTAGACACCTTTGATTACGCGGGTCACCGGCTTGTGACGGCCAAAGGCGGCTTCCATAGCATCGCTGATTTCGCCCAGTGTCGCCCGGGCGCGGGCCGCTTCCACGGCGGCGCGCAAGAGATTGCCTTGGCCATCCATGGCTATGTCGGTAAGCGCGACTAAGGCCTGATGACATTTGGTTTCGTCCCGGCTGGCTTTCACCTGTTTGATGCCGGCGATTTGTCCGGCGCG
>CALDSY010000138.1 GCA_937924355.1 uncultured Caulobacterales bacterium | reverse complement strand
GTTTTTGACGGAGCCAGATCAGCCCTCCGCTATCAAGACGAAAGCAGCGTCCCCATACTCTCATTTAAACACGGAGGACGGACGCGGCACCTAGAACGGTTTGCCGTGCAGATGGCGCGCGCCGGGCGGGGTTTCTGGCCCCAAGCCGACGTTCTCGTGCCGGTTCCGCTTCATTTTCTCAGGCTGCGTAAACGCAAGTTTAATCAGGCGGCGCTGCTGGCCCGCGCTTTAAGCGAAAAGACAGGGCTGCCCTGCAAGCCGGAATATTTATGGCGGCACAAAGCAACCGTGTCGCAAGGCTCTCAAACAGCCAAAGGACGGTTCCGGAATGTACAAGGGGCGTTTTCTGTGCCTGATGAATTTAAATCCGGCATTGTGGATAAAAACATCGTTATTATTGACGATGTCTATACGACAGGGGCGACGTTGGAGGCGTGCGCGCGGACTCTGCGCCGGGCCGGCGCGGCAAAGATTTATGCGGTTACCCTGGCCAGGGTTGTCAGAGACCAGGAAATCCCTACATAGGCAGGGATAATCGGAGAGTTTCATGGCCAAAGTCGAAATGTATACGAAGATGATGTGCCCGTTTTGTATCCGGGCCAAGAAATTGCTGAAATCCAAAGGCGTTGAAGTCATTGACATTCCGGCCTTTATGGACGGCCATAAACGCGCGGAGATGCGCGAACGTTCCGGCGGCGGAAATACGTTTCCTCAGATCTTTATTGACGGCAAGCATATCGGGGGGTGCGATGATCTCCATGCCCTGGACGCAGCCGGGGGTCTCGACCCGCTTTTGGCGGGCTGATTATGCGCGTTGCAGCCATTCAGCTGCGCAGCGGCACAGATATAGCCGCTAATATTGAAGCGGCCTCAAAACTTATCCGCGCGGCCGCCGATCAAGGCGCAACATTTATCGCAACACCGGAAATGACTCATATCGTGCAACGCACCGGACGACAGCTTTTTGACGCCATCAAGCCCGAAGGGGAAGACCTTGGCGTTCAGGCTTTTAGCGCATTGGCCGCTGAGCTCGGGGTTGATCTCTTGATTGGATCTCTCGCCATAAAGACCGCAGAGCGCCGGGCGGCCAACCGCTCCTTTTTGTTTGGTCCTGATGGTGCCATCAAGGCGCGATATGACAAGATCCATCTTTTTGACGTTACTATTTCCGACACCGAAACCTGGAAAGAAAGCAACATATATGACAGTGGAAACCGGGCCGTCCTGACCGAAGTCGGCGACGCCGTGATTGGTCTATCGATTTGTTATGATTTGCGCTTTGCCCGGCTTTACCGCCACTACGGACAGGCAGGGGCCCATATCATGACCGTACCTGCAGCCTTTACAAAACCGACAGGCAAAGCCCATTGGCAGACGCTTTTGCGCGCCCGAGCTATTGAAACCGGGAGCTTCGTCATAGCGCCGGCGCAGGGCGGAGACCATGATGACGGCCGCTCGACATTTGGTCACTCGGTTGTGATCGGGCCCTGGGGCGAAACCCTCGCCGAGCTGGCCCATGACAATCCCGGAATTTTAATGGCGGACCTTGATCTTTCATCCGTAGAAGAGGCGCGTAGAAAAATTCCGGCCTGGAACCATGACCCTAATTTCTCATGATTAAATACACGCTCATATGTGAAAAAGCCCACGATTTTGAAATCTGGTTTTCCAAGTCCTCAGATTTTGATGAGCAGGCCCCCAAAGGCCTGATTGAATGTCCCTATTGCAGATCGACCAAGGTCGAAAAAGGGATCATGGCGCCCAATGTCTCGACGTCCCGCAAAAAAGACGCCATCGCGTCCAAACAAGCTAAAGCCGCGCAAATGATGAATAAGGCGGCCGCTAAAATCCGTAAAGAAATCGAAGACAATTGCGATTATGTGGGCGCTAAATTTGCTGATGAAGCCCGCGCCATTCATTACGGCGAGAAGCCAGAGCGCGCTATATATGGCGAAGCGTCGCCCGACGAAGCGGCAGACCTACACAATGAAGGCGTAGAAATCGCCCCTCTGCCGGACATCCTTTCGCCAAAGTCAAAATCAAAACAAAATTAAATACCGTCCACCTTAATAGCCCGGTAACTATTAGATAATCTTTGGCCTGTAGTTTGGCCTTATGAAAAAGTTAACCATAATTCTCTTGTCCTCTTCCCTGTTCGCTCTATCCGGCTGTGCTGTAACGACGGCCGGCGTCAAAAAAGGTGATGAACGCAATATGGCGCGTTCCATCAACGACGTATCGGCGGGACGGGCAATTACCGCCCGCATGGCGCGGGCTTATGATTTCGATCTGGACAAAGTCGATGTGGAAGTCGCCGAAGGTATTGCTGTCTTGACGGGATATGTGCCCACGGAAAAAGATCGGCAAGAAGCCGAGCGGATCGCTTGGAGCGGCCCTCGTATCGTTCAGGTCGGCAATGAACTGGCTGTCGGCGAAGGCGGGCGTAGCCTTGTGCGCGGAACAAAAGATTCTGTTCTTGGCACCCGAATCCGTACCCGGATGATTGCCGAAAAAGGTGTGAAAGCCCGCAACATCAATATCGAAACTGTAGACGGAAAAGTCTATCTACTGGGTGTCGCTAGAAACTCCGCTGAACTGGAACGGGCGGCCTATATTGCCAGCACCACCAAAGGCGTCAAAGAGGTTGTATCCTATATCAAGATTGCTGACCAACCCGCTGGGGCCCTCCCAGGCAGAACAACGGCGGCGGCCATGACGATGACGCCGCGCCAGCCGGGTATGGATCCAAATATTCCCATGCTCGGCGCGCCTGGAGCAGTACCGCAATCGGCGCAGCGACAACTTCCGGACTTTCTGACCCGCACGCCCAATGGCGAGCAAATGGCCGCGCCTTCAGCGCCGGTACCTAATGAACCTTTCTACCGGGACCCTGCCACGGGCGAGGTGGTTATTTTGCCGCCCGGCACCAAAACCATTCCCTATAATCCCAACTCTGTGACCGATCCGTCCACGCCTAAAGTCGGCAATGCGCCCTTTTACATTGATCCATCCAATGGGAAGAAAGTTCAAATCGTCTGGACGGGTGGCTAGCTAACCCACATCTCCGGTACATCTTTGGCCCAGCCGATTGTCGTCTGGCTGGCAGAGACAATCACCGGGCGTTTTATCAAGGTCGG
>CALDSY010000137.1 GCA_937924355.1 uncultured Caulobacterales bacterium | reverse complement strand
CGGGTTCAGTTGATGGGTTTTAAACCCCCCGTCTTCCCGGCCTTTGAGCCGGGATCCATGGCTCTACTCGGTAGCTGTGCTATGGATCCCGGGTCGATGCCCGGGAAGACGGATAAAGATAACTGAACCTGATTGACCGACGTTCCCGCCTTCGCAGGAACGGAATTTTAAGTATCAATAAATGCCCCAAACATCCCCCCGCATCCTAATGGATCGCGACCCTTTTCCCTTGCCGGCAAAACACATCTCGGGCGAGGGCTATCTGGCCCTGTCCGCCCGGATCGCGCGCACGGGTCTGCAGGCCTATTACGGCCATGAGCTCATGGGCGCTGACGGATCGGTGGAGCCCGAGCGGCTCTATCAGGTTTACCGGGCGCCGGAGGAAGTTTTTGATGCAGAGTCCCTTGAGAGCTTTCGCCATCTCCCCATTACTTTGGGTCATCCGGCTGAGGGTGTCAGCGCAGAAAATTATAAAGAACACGCCATTGGCCATGTCATCGGCCTGCCGGTTCGGGACGGAGATTTCCTTCGCGCCGAACTGACCATCCGGGACAAATCGGCCATTGAACACCTTAGCGTCGGGGAGGCGCGGGAACTGTCCGTCGGGTATCACGCAGAGGTTACCCTCATCTCTGGCGAGACGCCTGACGGGCAGTCTTTTGACGCCGTTCAAACCCAGATCCGGGCCAATCATATCGCCCTGGTGCCGGCCGCGCGCTGCGGCCCCGCCTGCCGCATCCTGCGCGACTGCGCCTGTCCCACTTGTCTATCATCAAAGGAACATAATATGAGCGAACTTACTACGCTCGACGGAGAGCAAATGCCCTTGGCAGAGGCCGTCGAGAAACTCAAAACCGCCAATGCCCGCATGGCCGAAGCCCTTAAGGATGCGGAGGCTACCATCGCCAGCCTCTCGGCTGACCTGGAAACCAAATCCGGAGAGGTCGAGGCCTTGTCTGCCAAAGCCAAGCCTATGGAAGACGGCGTTCAGGCCCAGATCAAAGAACGGGCGCAGCTCCTCGCCGATGCCCGGCTCGCTTTGGGCGACAGCGCCGATTTGGCGGGGCTGTCTGATGCCGAGATTCGGCGACGGGTTATCGACAGTATTTACGGCGAAGGCTTTGCGTCCGGCGCCTCTGATCACGCGCTGACCGGTATGTACCGGGTTGCCGTCCGCGACGCCCTTAAAACCCGCGATACGCTTAACGGCCATATCGCCTCTCATTCATCCACCACAGATCGTCAACGGGCTGAGATCCGGCGCAATCAGCGTCTCGCATCGGCCTGGCAAAAAGGAGTATAAATCATGGCACTGACTGCCAAAGCTTATGAGGGCCTGTTTGCCGATCAGCAAACCAGCGTCCGACTATCCCGCCTCGCCGAGGGGGCCATTCATCCGGGCCGTGTGGTCACGCAAGGCTCCGGCGATAATAAAATCATTCAAGGCGGCACCGGAACGATCCTGGGTATCTCTTTGGCTGACCGAACCCTCAGCCCGGACAAAGACGGTGTTTATGCCAGCGGCGATACGGCCTGCTATGTCAGTCACCCCGCCATCATTTGGTGCGTGGCGGCTGAAGCCGTCAGCGCCGGACAGCCCGCCGCCTATGACACTGCCACAGGGGTGCTCAACCTCATCGGCACCCCCATTCCCAATGCCATTTTCGACAGCTCCGGCGCCGCCGGCGAGCTGGTGAAACTGCGCCTGCAATAGGAGCAAACCATAATGCATCTCGACAACACATCGCTGGCCCAGTTTAAGAGCCAGCTGACAAAACTGGAAACCGAAGCCCTGGATGAAACCTTTGAGGACATCCAATATTCCGAACTGATTCCGGTCAACACGACCGGGCCCGAATGGGTCAAGGGCGTCACCTATCGCTCTTTGGAGCGCATAGGCGAAGCCAAATGGATCAATCAGGGCGGACAAGATGTGCCCAATGCGGACATCCTCTCACAGGAAACCCACGGCTCTGTTGAACTGGCCGCCATTGGCTATTCTTATACGCTCGAGGAAGTCAGCCAGTCCGTCTTGCATAACTTTCCGCTGGAAAGCTCGCGCATCTCTGCGGCCCGCCGCGCCGCCGAAGAGTTCATCGATAATGTGGCCTTAAACGGCGACCCAGACAAAGGCATGACCGGTCTTTATAACAACGCTGCTGTCACCCCGTTTGTGGCGCCTCAGGGCTTTGAAGCCGCCACGCTGGAACAGGCGCTGACCATGGTCAATAACGGCTTGATCGGTGTTGGCGGCGAACAGGCCCGGGCGCGCTATCCGCGTGACACCATGCTCCTACCGACAAGTTCGCTCTCGGCTCTGGCCAATAAGGTCGTACCCGATACGGCGCAGACTTTCCTGAATTACATCAAGACCAATAACATCTATACGGCCCGCACGGGCAAAGAGCTTATGGTGCGGGATGTGGACGGTCTGGAAACCGCTGGCGATAGTGACAGCAAACGTGCGGTTTTCTATCGGCGGGATCCCAATGTGCTGACCTTCCACATGCCCATGCCTCATAAATTCCTGCCTGTGCAACAAGTCATCATGGAATTTAAAGTTCCGGGCATTTTCCGCATTGGCGGCACAGAGATCCGCCGTCCCGATGCCATTGGCTACCAGGACGGGGTATAACATGGCCATCCTTAGAAATACGGGGGCCATCCCCCGGATCATCACCACAGAGGCGGGGGATTACATCCGCCTCGCGCCGGGCTGTATCACCGCCAATATAGAGGTCGATTTGGACCGCCGTGACATTCTCGCCTGGATGGCCGCCGGTGATCTGGTCGAGGTCAAACCCAAACCCTCTAAACCCAAAGCCTCAAACCCCAAAGCCGTCAAACCGAGCGCGTAAATGGCCCAGCCCTCGCTCTCTACCTTTTTGACGCGCTTTCCGGAATTTGCCTGCGTCGAGCACAGCCTGATCATTGCGATTTTGGCCGAAGCGCCCATTTTCGTCGACCTTAAATGGGGCGAGTATGAAGAATTAGGGGCCATGCTTTATACGGCGCATGAATTGACAATGCAGGGTCAGGGCAGCACGGCGGCGGCCCGAAAAATAAAATCCGGAGGTGTGACCCAAATCACGTCCGGCTCTCACAAAGTCCAATATTCAGACCATGCGGGCGCAATGGTAGGCTGGGAAGCGACCCCTTATGGGGCGCGCTTCCGGGATCTCGCCAACCGCATAGGTGCAATAATGGTGAGTGTATTATGATGAACTTGATCGAAACCCAGAGAAAAGAACTGGTCGGAGCTTTGGCCGACCTTTACATGAGCGGGTCTTTGGAAAAATCCCAAAGACAGCCAGATGGACGCGGCGGCTTTAATGCTGTCACGGCCCGTCAAGACGTGCTTCTGCATATGGAAAGCACCCGGGAGGAAACGGCCCGCCGTAATATTTCGCCCGGCAATGCTCTGATCTATGTGCTCAATACGAGCATGAATGTTACACCGATCAAAGGCGATGGCCTGATGATTGATGGCCAGAGCTATATGGTCGTGGATGTGGCGCAGGACCCCATAGGCGTGGCCTATGAGTGCGAATGCGAACAGAGCCATAGTTTTGCATAATGGCTTTGAATAAGGCCGGCATAGACCGCTTTGTCAAACTCAAGGCGCGCAATCTCATCTCCGGCGTTATGGACGCCATGGAAGACGAACTGGCCCACCGGGGGGACCTGGATGTGACAACAACATCTATCCGGACAACGGCCACATCTGTGTCGGCTGAATTGCGGGTCAAAGCGCGCCAAGGCGACATCCGCCAAGAAGAGCTGGGAACAGAAAACCGCGCGCCGGCCCATACGGTCGGGCGCTTGGTACGCGATCCCGCCATCCGCGCGCGAATTATGCGCAAGGCAGCGGGGAAGGTTTGATACCTAATTCTCGCCTACACATTTCCGCTCTTCCCGTTGAAAAACGGGATCCAGGAATGGTGGCGGTTTAAGGGTCTGCAAACTCAGTTGAACCCCACAGGCTGGGCCCCGTTTTACAACGGGGTGAGCGGGGTATATGGATTTAACTATTTTAAACTCCGCTCATCCCGACGCAAGTCGGGAACCAGGAACGGTAGCGGTTTAAGGTTCTGCAAACTCAGTTGAACCCCACGGGCTGGGCCCCGTTTTACAACGGGGTGAGCGGTCCCTTGGGCAAGCGTGCAAAGCGCAAATCCAATAGAGACTCCTGGGGTATAGGCCATGTCGGTATCACTGAAATATCCAACCAGTCAGGATTTTCCTTTTCAATTAATTCAATTTTCCATGCCCGTTTCCATTCCTTGATTTGCCGCTCCCGCTTGAAGGCGGAATCGCGACTATCATGGACTTCAAACCACACAAGATGATGACAACCATATCTCGTAGAAAAGCCTTTAAAGACCTTCTGTCTGTGGGCTTGCATACGCGTTGCTAGGTCATCTGTGTGGCCCGTATACAAGGTGCCGTTTCGTTGATTGGTGACAATATACACATAGAACATATAGTGAACAATAATTGAGACTGAATTTGAAAACAACCTCAAATGCTACGGATTCACATAGGTTTTAAAATGGTGGCGTGGGCATCATCTTCACCTTTCCTGGTTCCCGACTTTCGTCGGGATGAGCGGAATATATTTATTGTAAAACTATGCTCGACCCTATTGCTGACCTTTATCAATATCTGCGTACACAATCGGATATCACAGACACGCTCGCCCTTTACAGCGGCGCGCCCGCGATCTTTGCTGGCCAAGTCCCGCCGGATCACGCGATCACGGCGCCGGTCCTCATTCTGGATTATCC
>CALDSY010000136.1 GCA_937924355.1 uncultured Caulobacterales bacterium | reverse complement strand
CCTTCATCCTGCTGCTGTTCCCAGAGTTCGGCATAAAGCCCTTGCTTGGCCAGAAGCTGTGCATGCGTCCCAATCTCTTCCACCTGCCCATCTTTCAGCGCGATGATCTTGTCGGCCCCAATAATGGTCGACAGACGGTGAGCGATGACCAAAGTGGTTCGGTTATGCGATGCTGTATCTAGCGCTTCTTGAATGGAGTTTTCCGTCACACTGTCCAGCGCCGACGTGGCCTCATCCAAAATGAGAATAGCCGGGTCCTTTAAGAGCGCCCGGGCAATGGCGACGCGCTGCTTTTCGCCGCCGGAGAGTTTGAGGCCCCGCTCGCCGACTTTTGTGTCATAGCCCTCTGGGAGGCTGGCGATGAAATCATGGATCTGTGCGGCCTGAGCAACGGCTTTGATCTCGTCCTCTGTCGCGTTGGGTTTGGCGTAAGCGATATTATAGCCGATCGTGTCATTAAACAGGACGGTGTCCTGCGGTACGATCCCCAGCCGGGCGCGCAAGCTTTCTTGCGTCACGGCGGCCATATCTTGTCCGTCAATCAGCACTTGCCCGGCGGCGATATCGTAAAAGCGAAAGAGTATGCGCGAGATGGTGGATTTACCGGCGCCCGTCGGCCCGACAATGGCCACGGTTTCGCCGGGCGCTATGTCAAAACTGACGTCTTTGAGGATGGGCCGGTCGGCTTCGTAATGAAAGTTCACTGCGTTAAACGACACGGCCCCTTGAACGTCGCCAATGGGCACGGCATCTGGCGCGTCCTGAACTTCTGGCTGTAGGTCCAAAAGCGCGAACATTTTCTCCATATCCGTGAGCGCCTGTTTGATCTCGCGATACGCAAAGCCCAGAATATTGAGCGGCCGGTAAACCTGCATCATAACGAGCGTAATTGTCGTCATAGCGCCAATGGTCATCTTACCGTCCAGAATAAACTGTGCAGCCAGGACCATCATGGCGATGAGCCCCGCATTCATCAAAAAGCTTTGGCCTATATTGACCGTGGCCAGAGAGGTGCGCGATTTGATCGCCGCCTTTTGATAGCCTTCCATGGCCCGGTCATAGCGGCCGGTTTCAAAATCTTCGGCGCTGAAATATTTCACGGTTTCATAGTTGAGCAGGCTATCGATGGCCTTGGCATTGGCGTCTGTATCCTGTCGGTTCATGTCCCGGCGAAATTTGAGCCGCCATTCTGTGGTCACCACTGTAAACCAGATATAGAGCAGTACGGTGACGACGGCGATAAGCGCAAATTGCCAGCTATAGGCCACCCAAAAGGCAACACCGGCAATGGCCAGCTGTAGAAGCGTGGGCCCGATATTAAACAGCAAGAACCGGAACAGAAAATCAATAGACCGAATACCCCGCTCGATGACCCGGGAGAGACCGCCCGTACGTTTTTCCAGATGATACCGCAAAGACAGTTTGTGCAAATGGGCAAAGGTCGCCGTGGCCACAGAGCGCTGCGCAAATTGGCCCACCGGCGTAAACAGATATTCGCGGGCCTCACTGATCAGGACTGAGGCAAAGCGCAAGCCGCCATACCCCAAAATACAAAAAAGAACGACCAGTCCGCCCTGCGCAAATATGGACGTCAAGTTTTCGGCGTCTTTAACCGCGTCTACACTCCATCCCAAAAAGAACGGCGCCCCGACCAGAACAAATTGTCCGGCCATGGTGAGCACTAGCGCCAGGAAGGTCCGAACTTTATACCCCGGCTTGTCCTTGGGCCAGAGATAGGGCCACAGGCGAAAAAAACTCTTGAGTTGATAAGAGAGCTTTTGTTCGCTGGGCGTGTCGTGTTTTGATCCGCGAGGTGGCATGAGCGGATATGTGGGGAGGCTGCCCCTTCAGGTCAACACAAAAAGGGTGGATTTTAGGACGGGTCTTTCCTAGATACAGATCAAATTGAAAAAGAGTTACTATGTCCTTTGCCCAGTCTTTGATTGTTCATTTTATTTCTCCGCTGATCGAAGCCTATATTTTCCTGATCGTTATCTATGTGATCATGGGCTGGCTGTTTGCCCTGAATGTGGTCAATCCACACAATCCCACGGTCCGGCAAATTTATCTGACACTGGAGCGGGTCAGCGGATTTATACTGGATCCTATTCGGAAAATTGTCCCGGCATATGGCGGGCTGGATTTTTCTCCCATCATCGCCTTTTTCTTTTTATCCTGGGTCAACAACTGGTTGGTTCTTAAAAAGCTGCTTCCAATGCTGGGCTAAACAGTCTCTGGACGCCTCTCACCTTCTCGCCTATAGTTTCTTTGCAAATCAAGGGGAGAGACCATGAAACCGATCCGACGTAATTACGATATTGCCGGCGCCTTTATCATGTTGTCCGGTCTGCTTTACCTACCTTTATTCCTTCTTGAGGGGTGGAGCGCGCGGACAAAAGGGTTTCTCGTTTTCGGACTATTCTTTCTTGTGCTTGGTTTATTGCTGCGCAGCCGTCGCCGCTGGCTCGCCTATATCGCCTATATCTTGACGCTGATCGCCATGTTGGTGACGCTGATTGCTATGGGGACCAGCTCTATCGGTGCGTGGTGGTGGGTCATCATTATGATCCTCCAGGTCATTGGGATTTATCACTTGTTCCGTTTATTATGGGCGCCCAGAACCGAATTTGAAAAATAGTCTTGCCTGACCATGCATTGAATATTTTAACGCGTTGCGCCGCGATGGATGCGCCTTGCGCGCTCATTGCCGTCACAGAAATTTCGGGCGGCACGTTACGGGCCAAAGGGGCGCTGATGGCCGTTACGCCCGATAATGTCTTTGGTTATATTTCCGCGGGATGCGTAGACGGCGATATTATTTATCAGGCCCGGGCAGCGTTAAAGGACGGGCAACCTCGTCATCTAATTTACGGCGATGGCTCCCCGTTTAAAGACATCACGCTGCCTTGTGGGGGCACAATCAAAATTTCCATATTTCCCAATCCCGACACATCGGCCATGGCGACTGTCTTAAACGCGACGGCGCGGCGGGAGCCTGGCGCGTTGGTTATTTCGCCATTCAAACATCTTTATACGCCCAAGCTCAGCCTACGAGTGGTAGGGCGCGGCGCGCCGTTTACTGCCATGGCGGCCCTGGCCCATAGCTCGGGGTTTGAGGTCTACGGTCAAAGCCCGGATGCAGATTTAGAGCGAGCGTTTTTCGCGCGATTTGATCACCTAAAAGACCCGGCGCAAACCGTCCCCTGCCACACAGACCCCTGGAGCGCAGTCGTGTTTTTATTCCATGATCATGATTGGGAGCCAGCGCTCTTGAAACAAGCGCTTCTCGGCAACAGCTTTTACATTGGGGCCATGGGGAGCGACCGCACCCACGCCCTGCGCCTGCAGACGCTCCAAGAAATGGGCGTCAAAAATCTTGAGCGCCTTCGCGGACCAATCGGGCTCATTCCGGCCATGCGCGACGCCAACCGTCTGGCCATATCCGTCCTAGCGGAAATTATTGATCAGGCCCGGCAGCAAGGACGCTTGTCATGAGAACAGCGGCTCTGGTTCTGGCCAGCGGCCTGTCCCGGCGCTTTGGCACAGACGACAAGCTATTGGCAGACTTAAAAGGACAGGCCCTGCTGGCCTATTGTCTGGATACGGCCAAGACTGCGCGCTTTGACGGATACCTGGTCATTTGCCCCGACCCGGACCCAAGAGCGGAGCTAGCCCGGTCGCTAGGGTTTCAGGTCATTCCCAACCCAAGCCCAGAACAGGGGCAAGGTGCTTCGATTGCGCTTGGCGCAAAATATTGCCAAAGCGCGGGCTTTGAAGCTGCGTGTATTCTCTTGGGAGACATGCCCTTTGTCAGCGCTGAATATTTGCAAGCCTTAAGCAAGGCAAACGGGGATATTATTTTTAGCCTGAACAACGATCGGGACCAGCCGCCGGCCATATTTCGCGGTGAAGCCCTCGCGGCCCTGACCGCGCTTTCCGGGGATCAGGGGGCCAAAACTTTGGATCTATCCGCGTTTCACATCACGCAAATGGATCTGCCAGACCCGTTGGCCATGGATTTTGACCGTCCCGAAGATTTCGACCTAAACTATTAAGCAATAAGTTTCTGCTACATCTGCGCGGAGCGTATTATGTTGTACCAAATTATATATGTCAGTTCTGCCGTCGATGCCTTGGATCGTCAGACCTATGAAAGCATCGCCGCGAAAGCCGTGGAATTTAACAAAAGCGTTCAAATTTCAGGCATGATGATCCTGTATAACGGAGCCATCATTCAGGTTCTGGAGGGTGAGAAAGCAGAGATCACCGAGCTTTACGACCGCATTACAATCGATCAGCGTCACAAGAATCCGATCAAGCTATTTGGCGGTCCCATCGAGAGCCGAGACTTCCCCAATTGGTCTATGGGGTTTGAACATGCGACCCAAGATAATGAGTCGGAACATATATTTCGGATTAAGAGCCGAATTCCCGAAGATAGAATTCCGGAAACTATTTGCCCCCATACACAGGCTCTTCTAAAATCATTTAAACGGGTTAGCGGGCTGGAGGTCAGCATTTAGCCCGTTAAGCTATGGGTTAAATTTTGAAAACTGGTCTCATTGTTCTGTTTTTCCTGACCGCTGCGCTCTATGCCAGCGTGGGTTTTGGGGGCGGCTCCACCTATAATGCGCTTCTGGTTATGTCGGGCACGGATATGGTGATCATGCCGCTCATCGCGCTGGCCTGTAATATTGTTGTCGTCAGCGGCAATGTGTTTCGCTATTGGCGCGCCAAGATATTGGATTTCAAACGCTATTGGCCGCTGGT
>CALDSY010000135.1 GCA_937924355.1 uncultured Caulobacterales bacterium | reverse complement strand
TTCGAGCTGGCCGCCGCCCCAACCTGAATACCCCACGGCCAGGACCGCCAAGTCCGGCGCCTCTGATGTTGTCAGGGCTTCGAGCACGTCCCGCGTTGACGTCAAAGCGAGGGTTTCGGAAATGCGCAATGACGTATCTGCATTGTAATAGTCGGCTGTATGCAGAACAAACCCCCGGTCAATATCAACGGGTCCTCCATCAAGCACCGGCTGAGCAGCGATCCGCGCAGAGCCCTCTATGCCCACATTATCAAGGAGTTCAGAGATGATAATATCGTCTTTGGGCTTGTTGATAATCAGCCCCATGGTCCCGTCAGAGGTGTGGGAGCAGATATAAATGACGGATTTTTCAAACCGGGGATCCCCCATGCCGGGCAATGCGATCAGAAATTTTCCGGTCAGATTTGTTATATCTTCCATAAGGATAGAGTCACTTAAACCCGTTAGTTTTTCAAGTGTTTCTTGTTTTTCATGCTGCGAATCCCCATATCAGAGGGCATACAGGGTCAATCGAGGGAGATTTTCATGACAATTAAAGTAGGCGATAAGCTGCCGGAATCATCATTTATGACAATGGGCGCTGACGGGCCCGAGCCTATTACGGGCGATCAAATTTTTGCCGGCAAGAAAGTCGCGCTATTTGCAGTACCGGGCGCGTTTACGCCAACCTGCTCAGCCAGACATTTGCCGGGATATAAAGAACGCGCCGCCGATTTTAAGGCGCAGGGCGTTGACGCCATTTATTGCACATCGGTCAATGACGTATTTGTCATGGGCGCTTGGGCAAAGGATCAGGGCGTCACCGATGAGATGCAAATGCTGGCCGACGGAAACGGCGTTTTCGCCAAAGCCATAGGTCTTGAGCTTGATGCCAGCGGTTTTGGCATGGGCGGTCGTTCACAGCGCTACGCCATGGTCGTCAATGACGGCGTGGTCGAAGCTCTGCATGTGGAAGAGGGTGGAGAGTTCCGCGTTTCAGCGGCTGAATTCGTTCTTGATAATCTTTAGTCTTAACATTGTGGGAGAGAGACAATGAATGTTGATAGTAGTTTGTTTTGGATAGGGCTTTTAGTCCTGGCGGTCGTCTTTGTACTGAAATCCATAAAAATGGTGCCGCAGGGCATGGAATATACGGTCGAGCAATTTGGCCGCTATTCCCGAACCCTCAAGCCCGGCCTGTCATTTTTGATCCCGATTTACGAAAGTGTCGGATATAAAATGAACATGCGGGAGCGGGTTATCGACATCCCGTCACAAGATGTGATTACAAAAGATAACGTGATGGTTACGGCTGACGCGGTTGTCTTTATCCAAGTGGTGGACCCCAGATCAGCGGCCTATGAGGTCAATAATCTGGACAATGCCATTCAAAATCTGTGTCTGACCAATGTCAGAACCGTGGTCGGTTCCATGGATTTGGATGAGGTTTTATCCCGCAGGGATGAAATCAACGCCAAGCTCTTGACGGTTATTGACTCGGCGACGGACCCATGGGGCACGAAAGTCACACGGATCGAAATTAAAGATCTGTCACCGCCCCATGACATTACCCAGGCCATGAACAAGCAGATGAAAGCCGAACGTGAGAAGCGGGCTGAAATCTTGATGGCCGAAGGTCACAAGCAGTCGCAAATCCTGAACGCTGAAGGTGAAAAAGAAGCCGCTGTTCGCGAAGCTGAAGGTCGCCGCCAAGCGGCATTCCTGGACGCCGAAGCGCGGGAGCGTGAAGCTGAAGCCGAAGCCAGAGCGACGGAAATGGTATCAACCGCCATCGCCAAAGGTGACGTGAATGCCATTAATTACTTTATCGCGCAGGATTATGTGAAGGCTTTTGAAGCCCTCGCCACATCCGGCAATCAAAAGACCCTTATCGTTCCGGCCGAGCTGTCGTCTCTGGCAGCCACGGTGGGCGGTCTTGAGGCTCTGATTAATTCAGGCAAAGGCAGTAAATAGGAGATCACTATGATTGAACTTCTGGAGAGTATGAACGGTACGCGCTGGATCGTTTTGGGCGTCGCCCTGATTATCGGCGAGATTATCACCGGCACCACTTATATCCTTTGGCCGGCCATTGCCGCCCTCTTGGTCGGTGTGCTGACATTCTTCATCCCATTGTTTGGATGGGAAATGCAGTTCCTGCTGTTTTTCTTAATCTCAGGTGTTCTTTTGCTCGTGGGTCATAAATTTGTGCGCCCGCAAATGAAAGGCGGAGAGACCTCTGATTTGAACGACCGGGCCACAGCCATGATTGGTCTGCGGGTTCGCGCCATTGCCGATTTCGAGTTGGGACAGGGCCGGGTGCAGGTCGGTGATACGCAGTGGCGTGCCCGGGTCCGCGACGGCAATCCCAAGGCCGGATCTGAACTGCAAGTCAAATCGGTTGAAGGTACGACTTTGAACGTCGAACCCTATATCGACCTTAGTTGAATCAACAGAAACTTGGGGCGTAGATACGGGAAGACCGCGTTGATGTGGGGCGGTCTTACCACCTTTTAATTCTCTAGAATTTGCATTTTCTGTGGTCTAAAACCCTCGTGAGGGAGAGACTTATGGAAAATTTTCTAACACCTGTTTTAGCGCTTATCATCTGGACATTCGTCATGTGGACTTGGATGTATAAACGGCGCATTCCGGCCATGATGGCGATCACCAAAAATACGCAGGATTTTATCGACAAACCGGAGATGAAAGACCTTATTCCGGCCAAGGCAAAATGGGCAGCGGATAATTATAATCATCTGCACGAGCAGCCGGTTATATTCTATGCCCTGATGTTTTATCTGTATTTGACTAAGCTGACGCCGAGCTGGATATTATATCTGGCCTGGGCTTATGTCGCCATTCGGGTGCTGCATAGCCTTAGTCAAGTGACGTCTAATAAAGTGATGGTCCGCTTTCCGCTATTTGCCCTTGGGTCTATTCTATTGATGATTATTGCCGGATATGCGGCTGGATATAATTTAGGAATTTTCGCGGGCGAGACACTCGCCAAATAGACGCGAAATGGGCTCGCCAGACGAGCTGTGATTGTGTATGCGGGGCCCATGACCGAGCGACTCGAAATAATCCGCCCTGACGATTGGCATGTGCATTTGCGCGACGGGGTCATGCTGGAAACCGTAGTCAATTTTACGGCCCATCAGTTTGCGCGGGCCATCGTTATGCCCAACCTGGCCCCGCCCATCACGACCGTTGAGGCTGGCCGGGCTTATCGCGAACGGATTAAGTCAGTTGTGCGCGGCGAATTAAATTTTGAACCGCTCATGACCTGTTATCTAACGGATGGGATTGATCCTGAAGAAATTCGAAATGGCTATGCAGAAGGCGTATTTACAGCCGCCAAACTTTACCCGGCCCATGCCACCACAAATTCGGCCCATGGGGTCACGGACGTTAAAAATATCTATCCCGCGCTCAAGGTTATGCAGGGTCTAGGCATGCCACTTTTAGTCCACGGCGAGGTGACCCATTCCGATGTGGACATATTTGACCGCGAAGCGGTTTTTATTGAGCAGGTGCTGATCCCGCTCATGAAAGATTTTCCCGCTCTGAAAATCGTCTTCGAACACATCACGACGGCGGATGCGGCGGATTTCGTTTTCGAGGGCCCGGACACGCTTGGCGCCACCGTAACACCCCATCATCTGGAATTTAACCGGAATGCCATCTTCCAAGGCGGTATCCGGCCTCATTATTATTGCTTGCCCATCGCCAAGCGCGAGAAACACAGGCTAGCGCTCAGGCGCGTTGTGACCTCTGGATCAAAGAAGTTCTTCCTCGGAACAGACTCAGCCCCGCATGCGGTCGGCGCGAAAGAAGCCGCTTGCGGATGTGCGGGTTTGTTTAACGCCCCTTGCGCTTTGCAGAGCTATCTCAAGACATTTGACGAAGAAGGGGCGCTGGATAAATTTGAGGCCTTTGCCTCAATTAATGGTCCGAATTTCTATGGTCTGCCAACAAACACTGAGACAATCATTCTCGAAAAAAGCCCGGTCAGAATTCCAGAGGCCATATTGGTCGACGATACCCATGTTGTCCCGTTTCATGCGGGCGAGGCCATGGCCTGGAATCTGGGTTAATCGGCCTGCCGATCCAAACCAAAGACCACATCACCCCTATCATTATAAAGCTTTAGCTGATCACCGGACATTTTATATGAGGAGGCATTGGTTAGCTTTTGCAAAAACGCGGCTTCAGTTGCCATGCCCGTCGCGCAAGCCATTTCTGTCGTAATCAAATTTCCCAGATTAAATACATGGCGGCCATCTTTGATATCCGTCGTTTCTTCATAAACGCCGCTGATGGTATTACATCCTGTTGATCCGCGAATGTGTCCATTTGCCAGAAATTTGATAAACGGCGCATTGGTTTGATCTGTTGACCAATGCCAAGCGGTCCCGGCCAGTTTTGCATGGGATGATCCGATGGGCAGAACGGGCGCATCCGACGGGGCTGTCGTCGTGCACGCGCTTAATAGGCCAGATAAAAATATGGCTATACTGATTTTTTTCATCTTATTCTCGATCTCTCTAATCCCAATCTCTGCGGATGAGCGATAGTAATTCCGTATTGTGCTCATCAAATATCACCAGTTTCAGGTGAGTCGCTTCGATGCGATGAGCATTCTGCAGGGCTCTTAAAAAACCTGTTTCCTGTTTCATGACATCGCCCTGACAGGCTTTCTTGGTGCTCATGATCGGACCAATTATCAGGCGTTGTCCATTGAGCTCATAGCGGCCGCCGAAACTATTGCAGCCGCCATTGCCGTTCATATCACCGTTGGAGCCAAACTGCACAAATGGCGCGTCCTGACCTTCAAAACCCCATTCGGAGCCGGCGAGGTTTGAGAGGGGCTGACCCTCTGTTTTGGAATTGGCGATTTTGGTGCAAGCCACAACGACGCCTGTCACTAATATAATTGGGAGCAATCTCACCCAGAACATCTAGTCCTCCCTGTAAGGATCGCCGAGCATCCCTGCCAATTGGCGTCCGTTTTCTGCCAAAGCCGCCACGTCCAGCGCAAGCTCTTGAGAGCAGCTCGAATGACGGTCCTGTTCCAGATAAAAGCCTTTGTTAAAGGCCTGGATCAGATTTGACTTTCTGGCTTCGTCATCCGCCGCTTCGACCTCAATCATTTGTCCCGCAAAATTTCGCCATTTCTGGTCGGATTGGGTATAACAAAGTGTGCGCAGATAATGGAGCTGCCCCAAATTCATGGCCATAGCTTCAACAATTGAATTGAGCTGAACCATTTGGGATTCTACCCGCATTTCCGCCTCTTCCCGCGCTTTCTGGCTGTCGACGGCCTGAGTTTCTTGCTGAGGCTGTTGCGCCATAGCAGGCGCAATCATAATCAGGCTGGTACATATCAAAACGAAGCGTTTCACTTTGTTAGACTAATCAAATTTTATCTTGAATGAAACGCTCATGTTCACAAAAAATACCATGGGCCTTTTCGATAACTCTAACCGTCTCCGACCACATTCCAAGGGCATCAATTTCATTCAGATCAACAAATTCGGCATGGGCGGCGTCATCTCCGGCAACGGCATGGCCAGATTGCCATTGGGCGACATAGTCATGAAGACGATAAGGCCCACTGCCAAAATCAGCATCGATAATTTCGATTTTTGATAGGATATTAGCCGTTACGGCCGTTTCTTCCCCTAGCTCGCGGTGGCAAGCATCTCGTTCTGTCTCTCCAGGTTCGATCCGTCCTCCTGGGATAGACCATTGACCTTGTCGCGGCGGTTTCCCGCGCCGGATTAACAAGACCTGTTTGCCTTTGAAGCAGACAATTCCGACACATTCGACAGGTTCAGGCATAAATTCGTTTAGGGACTATATTTTTCCGTTCTATTTCAGCATAATCCTAAAAAAGGGGAAGTCTAGGGGGCTCTATGATTGAGCTTTTGTATCATAGTGAAGCGGGAATTGCGTTCGATGACAAACTTATCGAAAGAATTCTGACGACAGCGCGAGACCGCAACGCCAAAGAAGATATAACGGGTATGCTTTTCTTTGATGGTGAGACATTCATCCAAATTTTAGAAGGCCCAGAAGAGCGTGTTGACCGGGTCTTTACGTCCATTTGCCAAGATAATCGCCATTGCAAGATCGGGCAAATTTATCGGGGACAGATTTTTGAACGCAGTTTCGCCGACTGGCGTATGGGCTATAAGTTTACATCGGCGTTGACAGGTCTATTACATGAATATGATTGGGAGGCTCAGATAGAATTGACAAAAGCGTCTCAATCCACGGTAAATCCAGGGGCTCAGTTTTTCCATTTTATGAACCAGAGCTTTCTGAAAATCCCGCCCGCAACGTCAGCCGTCTAATGTGCGGCCGGTTCGCTCTATATAAGACCCTTGAGGAAATTGCGGGTCTTTTCAATGCCGTCATTGGCGATGACGGGCTTTGGGATTGGGACCCAAATTACAATATTTCGCCCGGAAGCGTTATCCCCATAGTCGCATTGGACGGCAGACGGACGCCCAAAGTTGTTCCCATGCGATGGGGCCTACATCCGCACTGGAAGAAGACGCCGCCGGAGGGCCGCCCGATGTTTAATGCCCGGGTTGAAACGGCCGACGAAAAACCTAGTTTTCGAACGCCGTTTAGACGCCGCCGCTGCCTTATTCCTATGAATGGCTGGTACGAATGGGACCGATATGAAGGCGCGAAACGCCCTTTTTTCATCCATGAAAAGGATAGCGATTTCACAGTTGCAGCCGGGCTCTGGGATCAATGGCGGGTGGATGAGGGGATAACGCTTTTATCGGCGACCATGCTGACCACAGCCGCTGTTGGCGAGATGAAACATCTCCACCACCGCATGCCCGTCAGGCTGGACGAGGCCGACTGGGACAATTGGATGGATTGGGACAGCAAGCCCGCTAAAATCCTTCAAGATATGAAAGGCTCCGATGACCTCACCTGGTACGAGGTTTCAGATGAGGTTAACTCGGGGCGTGCGCAGGGGTCTCATTTGAAAGATGCGGTTTAGCCAGGCCTGCCCAGAATGTGACACCGAGCGCCAAACCGATCAGCGCAACTACGGCGCTGTCCAAAGTCAGTATCGTGTTTTTGAATGCGTTAGTCATGGCCAATTCGTTTAACTTGAAATGAATCCACATAAGAGGTCCGCAAAGAACGAGAAGCGATATCAGATACCCAAACGAACGATCTGGACGATAGAGAACCAGTTTCTTTATCAGATTTTTGGGCGCAAAATACTGAAAATGTTTGTTCAGCGCCAAAGGAATGCAAAAGGCCGTCAACACGACAAGGATCGCTTTTAGGATGCCAAAGGCCAGACGAATATGGTCGCCTTGCCTGGCTTTGAACGCTTCCGGATTGTCGAACATACCCATCTGTATTTCGACATAATGCTGAAGGCCTTCGCCTAAAAAAACTAGCACCATCCACAGCGGTGCGAGTTTTAAGGCCAAAGGCAGGACTTTAAAGGCGTCTATCGTATTTTGAAAAAACCCCGACATAGCCGGGGTTATAATCGCCTTCGTTTAATTATTTCTTAGGCGGCGGTTGTTTCCGGGTGAAGACCAAAACATTCTCTTCGGACATGGATGTGTCCAGCTTATAGTCCTCCAGATCAAATGCCCGTAGATCACCCGCTTTTTCAATTCGATTTTGCATGATCCAGCGGGCCATGAGGCCTCGCCCGAACTTGGCGTAATACTGAATATTCTTTGCTTTGCCGTCTTTGATATTCAGGAATTTGGCTTCCATCACATCCCGGCCCAGAGCCTTTTGATCAACGGCTTTGAAATACTCGTTTGAGGCCAGATTAACAATGGTTTGGTCTTTGTGGCCGTCTAGATGATCGTTTAGCGTATCAGCGATTTTTGAGCCCCAGAACTGATAGAGGTTTTTACCGCGTTTGTTCTCTAGGCGCGTACCCATTTCTAGGCGATAGGCCTGAATGGCATCCATTGGGCGTAATACGCCATAGAGACCTGAGAGAATGCGCAGATGATCTTGTGCATAGGCTAGGTCGTCATCGGACCATGTGCGTGCGGCCAGGCCCCAATAAACGTCACCATCAAAGGTTAGGCCGGCGGCGGTAGCGCTATTGCTCTTGCCGTCCAGATTAAACGCCTTGAAACGCTCGGCGTTGAGATTGGCCAGATTATCGGACAAGTGCATGAGCTTTTTGAGATCTTCAGCCGATTGCTTCTTGGCAACCGCGGCTATTTCTTTTGTGTCCTTGGGGAGCAAAAGAGGCGTCATCTCCAGCTGAGTCTCAGCCGGGTCAAATTTCATTTTTTTGGCAGGGGATAATAGTGTCAACATATCTGTTTCCTCCTAACGTCGACGGGTTGTCTGTACGCGTGGGTACGAAGACGGATATAGGCGCGACTCGCGCGTGTGTCAAAACACTTGCGATGACATTTAGTTGAACTAAGAGGGAGGCATGCTTTCGTTCGAGGAAAAATCGCCTTTGCGTCAATTCGTGGTTTTGGCGGCTTTAGTTGGGGCCGCCTATACGCTTTGGGGCACGAAGGTTATGTACCCCTTTGAAATTATCACGACTTTTCTGCATGAGATCTCTCACGCTTTTGGCTTTTTGCTCACGGGCGGGTCGGTCATCGAGATGAATGTCCACCCCGATAGCTCAGGCTCTTTGCCGGGTTATGGCGGCTCCAAGTTTTTCATTTTCAGTTCGGGCTATATTGGGTCTTGCCTGTTTGGGGCGATGATTTTTTTGGCGGCTGCCAAGTCCGACTGGGACCGCTGGATATTGGCCTTTTTCGGTGTCGCTATTTTGGGGCTGACGATCATATTTCGAGGCAATGAATTCGCCCTGATTGCCGGTGTCATTACGGCGGTTGTCTCGCTCTTAATCGCCAAATTTGCGCCCAATGTTTTCTGCGATTATTTGCTCAGGTTTATTGGCCTGACCAGCATGCTGTTTCCAGTTTACGACGTTTATCAAGGCGTCATCAAAAACCCGCAGCTCCGGACAGACGCTGCCATGCTCGCTGAAAGTGTTGGCGGCAGCACAGTCATGTGGGGCTGGCTCTGGATAATCGTTTCCGTTGCGGTGATCGGTTTTACCGTGAGGCAAACCTTTAAATCATAACTCTCGGGTTCATCATATTTGTTGGATCAATAGCGGATTTGACCGCGCGTAAGAGCGTCATCTTGCCTGGATCTGCGCGTTTGGCCAAAGTCTCGCGCTTCATGATGCCAATGCCGTGCTCGGCAGAGATCGACCCTCCATATTTCCCGACAATATCAAAGACGGCTTCTGAGACATCATCCCAATGTGTCAGAAATTCAGCTTTGTCGGCCCCGATCGGCTGCGCGATGTTGTAATGAATATTACCGTCCCCGAAATGTCCAAACCCGACGGGACGACAACCGGGAATGATTGTTTGCATGGCCGGGTCGGCTTCCGAGAAAAATTCCGGGATCCGGTCGATTGGGACCGTGATATCCTGTTTGATGGAACCACCGTTAAATTTCTGAGCTGCGGACATGTTTTCTCGCAAGGCCAAGAGATCAACGGCCTGGGTCTCCGATTGCGCGATGACCGCGTCTTGTATCAGATCTTGATCAAAGGCGGCCGCAAGGGTCGTTTCCGCCAGAAGTTGCCCCATGGCCACCTCGCCCACTTCCCAATCAATGAGCGCGTACCAAGGGTGAGGTTTATCAAAAGGATCACGTTGTCCGTCTATGTGCTTTAACACTAGCTCTAGCCCAAGCAGCGGCATGACCTCAAACATGGTCAGGCTCTCGCCATGGCGACAATGGTCCAGAAGCTTGACCGCGTCTGCCGGGTTTTTCAATCCGACCATGGCCCGTTGTATATGACCGGGCCTGGGAAAGAGCTTGAGACTGGCGGCGGTGATAATCCCTAAAGTCCCTTCAGCCCCTAGGAAAAGCCGCGATAGATCATAGCCCGTATTGTCT